>JAKANT010000288.1 GCA_021823635.1 Pseudomonadota bacterium | reverse complement strand
ATGATTATATCTGCCCCGGCGCGTTTAATAGCTGTAATACTCTCCATCATCACCCTCTCCTCGTCTATCCAGCCGTTAGCGCCGGCCGCCTTTATCATAGAAGGCCTGTTTTGTTTCGCCCTGATCGGCGGCAGGCTGTTCGGGCAGCACAAGCTCGCGCCGCGCATCTCACCGGGCAAGACCACGGAAGGCGTGGCGATCGGGCTGCTGTCCGGCTATGTAGGCGGCCGGCTGGACGCTTTCCTGATGCGGGTGGCCGACGTGCAGCTGTCGTTTCCGGCCATCCTGATCGCGCTGCTCGTGGACGGCGTGGCGCGCGCCGCGCTGCCGCGCGAGGTACACGACGTGGTCGCCTTCCCGGTGCTGGTGGGCGCGATCGCGCTCGCGGGCTGGCCGCAGTACGCGCGCACCGTGCGCGGCTCCACGCTGGTGGAGAAGAACAAGGAATACGTGCAGGCGGCGCGCGTGATCGGCGTGCCGCCGCTGGCGATCATGCTGCGCCACGTGCTGCCGAACGTGCTGGGGCCGGTGCTGGTGCTTGCCACCGTTCACATCGCCACCGCCATCATCACCGAGGCCACGCTGTCGTTCCTCGGCGTCGGTGTGCCGCCGACCTCGCCGTCGCTCGGCACGCTGATCCGCATCGGCGGCGAGTTCCTGTTCTCGGGCGAGTGGTGGATCACGATCTTCCCCGGCGCCGCGCTGGTGCTGCTGGTGCTGTCGGTGAACCTGCTCGGCGACTGGCTGCGCGACGCGCTCAACCCCAAACTGCGATGAGCGCGCAAAGAATCGTTACTGCAGATGCGTTCGGCCTTTGTTAGCGTTCCGTCGCGACGGTTGCGGGCGTGCTGCCTCGGTCCCCACCGTCTTCGCTCGGGAGGTCGACGCCATGAAAAGCGTGTTGTCGTTCGGTGTGGCGCTCGCGGTCGCCGGGTGCGCTACCTCCGAACCGTTCTCGCAACTGGACGGCCGGCGCTGGAACCGGGTCGAACTGAACACCTACGACGTGACCATCATCTCGGTCGACGGCGAGCACTACGTGCAGCGCGCCGCGCCGATCGTGGTCAAGCCGGGGCCGCACAGGATCGTCGTGCAGGGTCCGCCGACGGCGGGCTTTCGGTTCGGCGAGCAGCGGGTGCTGGAGCTCGACGTGGAGCCGTGCATGCGCTACTGGCTGGAAGCCAAGAAAGCGAACGCGCTGTCGCAGGATTTCGAGCCGCGCGTCAACCACAAAGAGCCGATCGCCGGCTGCGGCAGCTCGCGCTGAGATGACGCCGCTGCTCGAGGTCAGGAACCTGCGCGTCGAATTCGCGACCCGGCGCGGCACCCTCGTCGCCGTCGATGACGTCTCGTTTTCGATCGCGCCCGGAGAAGTGCTCGGCGTGGTCGGCGAATCGGGCGCCGGCAAGTCGCTGACCGGCGCGGCGATCATCGGCCTGCTGGAGCCGCCGGGCCGTATCGCGCGCGGCGAGGTGTGGCTGAACGGGCGCCGCATCGACCGGTTGCCGGCCGGCGAGATGCGCAAGGTGCGCGGGCGCGAGATCGGGGCCGTTTTCCAGGATCCGCTCACCTCGCTCAATCCGCTGTTCACCGTCGGGCAGCAACTGGTCGAAACCATCCTCACTCATCTGCCGCTGTCGGCGGCGCAGGCGCGCGCGCGCGCGATCGAACTGCTCGCCGCCACCGGCATCCCGGCGCCGGAGCGGCGCATCGACCACTACCCGCACCAGTTCTCCGGCGGCATGCGCCAGCGGGTGGTGATCGCGCTCGCCTTGGCGGCCGAGCCGAAGCTGGTAATCGCTGACGAGCCGACCACCGCGCTCGACGTCTCGATCCAGGCCCAGATCATCGCGCTGCTCAAGCGCCTGTGCCGCGAGCATGGCACCGCGGTGATGCTGGTTACGCACGACATGGGCGTGATCGCCGAGACCGCCGATCGCGTCGCGGTGATGTACGCCGGCCGCATCGTCGAGATCGGCCCGGTGGCCGACGTGATCCATCGACCGCAGCACCCGTATACGGTCGGGCTGATGGGGTCGATTCCGACCTTCGGCCAAGAAAACGAGCGCCTGGCGCAGATCGAAGGCAGCATGCCGCGCTTGACCGCGATTCCGCCGGGCTGCGCGTTTCACCCCCGCTGCACGCAGGCGTTCGAGCGCTGCCGGCGCGAGCGTCCGGACCTGATGCCGACGGCGACTTCGCTGGCGGCGTGCTGGCTGCACGATGCCGGCGTGCAGAAGCGGGCCGCATGAGACCGCCAGGACGCCACCGATGAACGCGGTGCCGAAACCGGATAGCGCGCCCGCAGCGGGCGCGGTGATCGTCAGGGCCGAAGGGCTGGCCAGGTACTTCGACGTCTCGCCTCCGTGGTTAGACCGCGTGCTCGAGGGCAAGGGCCGGCAGATCCTGCGCGCGGTGGACGGCGTGAGCTTCGAGATCCGGCGCGGCGAGACGCTGGCGCTGGTGGGCGAATCGGGATGCGGCAAGTCCACCGTGGCGCGGCTGCTGGTGGGCTTGTACGCACCGAGCGCCGGGCGCGTCGAATTCTTCGGCCGCGACCTGCGCCAGCTGAACACGCCGGCCGGCCGTCCGCTGCGCCAGAAGCTGCAGATGATCTTCCAGGATCCGTACGCGAGCCTGAACCCGCGCTGGCGCGTGGCCGACATCGTGGCCGAACCGCTGCGCGCGCACCGGCTGCTGGCCGACGAGCGGGCCGTCGCAGCGCGCGTGGACGAACTGCTGACGCTGGTGCGCCTGGCGCCGGCGGACAAAGAAAAGTATCCGCATCAGTTCTCGGGCGGACAGCGCCAGCGCATCAGCATCGCGCGCGCGCTCGCCACGCATCCGGAGTTCCTGGTGTGCGACGAGCCGACCTCGGCGCTCGACGTTTCGGTACAGGCGCAGGTGCTGAACCTGATGAAGGACCTGCAGCGCGAACTGGGGCTGACCTACCTGTTCATCTCGCACAACCTGGCGGTCGTGCATCACATCTCGGACCGCGTCGGCGTGATGTACCTGGGCCGCATCGTCGAACTCGCGCCCAAGCGCACGCTGTTCGCGGCGCCGCGGCACCCGTACACGCGCATGCTGCTCGACGCGATTCCCGATCTGCAGATGTCCGGTCGCGCGCGCACGCCGGTGGCGGGCGAAGTCCCCAACCCGCTGGACCCGCCTTCCGGATGCACGTTCCATCCACGCTGCCCGCACGCCGACGAGCGCTGCAGGCGCGAAGCGCCGTCGATCCGGCTGTATCGCCACGCGGGGGGGACGAGCGAAGTCGCGTGTCACGCGGTCGAGGAAGGAAGGCTGTGAACGCGAAAGTCACGGTACCGAGGCCGTGGTCGCGCGCAGGCCGCGCAGCCGCCGTCGCGCTCGTCGTGGCCGCGCTCGCGGCGCCGCACGCGCATGCTCAGGAGGTGCAGACCAAGGAGCACCGCGTGCGCATCGTCGAGCTGGTGCGCGGCCTGGAGCATCCATGGAGTCTCGCCTTCCTGCCGGATGGCCGCTGGCTGGTGACCGAACGGCCCGGGCGGCTGCGCGTGATCGCGGGCGGCAAACTGGAGCCGCAGCCGGTCGCAGGGCTGCCGCGCATCGACGCGCAGGGGCAGGGCGGGCTGCTGGACGTCGTCGCGCATCCGCGCTTCGCCGACAACGGCTGGATCTACCTCACCTACGCGCAACGGGACGAGCGCGGCCGCAACGGCACCGAACTAGCGCGCGGCCGGCTGATCGGCGGACCGAACGCTTACCGGCTCGCCGACTTGCAGATGCTGCTG
>JAKANT010000287.1 GCA_021823635.1 Pseudomonadota bacterium | reverse complement strand
CCGCAACGGCGACCGCATCGATGTCGCGGTCTCCTCGCTCGGCGATGCCACCGACCTGACCGGCGGCACCCTGCTGGTCACCCCGCTGCTGGGCGCCGACGGCCAGGTCTATGCGGTGGCGCAAGGCAACGTGCTGGTGGGGGGCGCGGGGGCTTCCGCCGGCGGCTCCAAGGTGCAGATCAACCACCTGTCGGCCGGGCGCGTGCCGAACGGCGCCACGGTCGAGCGCGCGGTGGCCACTCCCTTTCTGCTCAGCGACCGCTTGCGCCTGGAGCTGACGGTCACCGATTTCTCTACCGCCGCCAAGGTGGCCGAGACGATCAACCGCCGTTTTCCGGGCGAGGCGGGAGAAACCGCTTTGGCGCTCGATGGCCGCGTGATCGAAGTCAAGGCCCCGGCCACGCCGAACGAGCGCGTGCGCTTCCTCGCCGAATTGGAGAACCTCGACGTGCCGCAGGTGGCGCCGCCGGCGCGCGTGATCATCAACGCGCGCACCGGTTCGATCGTGATGAACCGCACCGTGACGCTGGAGCCGGCCGCGGTCGCGCACGGCAACCTGCAGGTGACCATCTCCTCGCAGCCCGTGATCTCGCAGCCGGCGCCGTTTTCGCAAGGCCAGACCGTGGTCGCCGAGCGCGCCGACATCCAGGTCAAGCAGGAAGGCGGCGCGCTGATGCAGGTAAAGGAGGGCGCGAACCTGGCCGACGTCGTGCGCGCGTTGAATGCGCTGGGCGCCAACCCCGGCGACCTGGTGGCGATCCTGCAGGCGTTGAAAGCCGCCGGCGCGCTGCGCGCCGAACTCGAGGTCATCTAGCGGCCGATCGCCGCCCACGTTCGGGCCCGCGCATCCGTATGAACGCCGTCGATCCGAACCGACTGCTCGCCCAGACCGGTCAGGCGCTGGCCGCGGACGCGCGCTCGCTCGACGGCCTGAAGCGCGCGGCGGCACGCGATCCGCGCGCCGCGCTCAAAGGTGCCGCGCAGCAGTTCGAGGCGCTGTTCATGCAGGCGGTGCTCAAGAGCATGCGCGACGCGATCCCGAAGTCGGGCCTGCTCGACTCGCCAGCGCAGGAGACCTACACCGCCCTGCTCGACCAGCAGCTCGCCAACAAGATCGCCGCCAGCGGCACCGGGCTGGCGGCGATGATCGAGCGGCAGCTCGCTGCCGCCCTGCCCGGCGCTTCGGGCGCGCCGGCCCGGGTGTCGCCGGCGGCACAACGCCCGAGTGCTGCGTCCGCACGCGCTAGCGTCGCGCCGCCGACCGCGCCCGCAGTTCCTGCACCCGCAGCCGATGCGCCAGCGCGCGGCGGCGACGGCGCGCAGCGCGCCTTCGTGCTGCGGCTATGGGATCACGCGGCCGCCGCGCAGCAGGCCACCGGCGTACCGGCGCGCTTCATCCTCGCGCAGGCGGCGCTGGAGTCGGGCTGGGGCAAGCGCGAGATCCGCGGCCCCGACGGCCTGCCCACCTACAACCTGTTCGGCATCAAGGCGGGCGCCGGCTGGAGCGGACGCACGGTCGAGGTCGTGACCACCGAGTACGAAAACGGCACGGCGAAGAAGGTGGTCGAGAAATTCCGCGCCTACAACAGCTACAGCGAGGCGTTCCGCGACTGGGCGCGGCTGATGAAGGACAACCCGCGCTATGCGGGCGTGCTGGCGCAGGCGGAGGCGCGCGGATTCGCCAACGCGCTGCAGCGCGCCGGTTACGCCACCGATCCCGACTACGCGGCCAAGCTGGCGCGCACCATCGACGCGGTGGCCGCGCTGCGGCTCGGCTGAAGAGAGGTACGGATGAGCGACAAGCAGATCAACGTGTACGTGCGCTTCGTCGGCGGGCGCCGGGCCGATGACGCCCGCAGCCCGGGCGATGGCGCCCGGCGCGCGGGTACGCGCGCACGCCGGGTGCCTGCGGACGACGCGCGCAAAGGCGGGCTGAAGAAGCGCGCCGGCGTGCCGAAATAGCCGCCATGTCCACCGGCATCTATTCCATCGGCACCAGCGCGCTGGCGGCCGCCTACACGGCGCTGCGCACGGCGGGCAATAACGTCGCCAACGCCAGCACGCCCGGCTACTCGCGGCAGACCGTGGTGCTGTCGGCGCAGGTGGGCGCGATGATCGGCGGCAATTACGTCGGTCAGGGCGTGGCGGTGGCCGACGTGCGCCGCGCCTACAACGGCTTCCTGACGCAGGCGGCGCATGCCGCGCAGGCGCAGGCGGCGAGCGCGGAGGCGCGTTCGCTGCAACTGGCGCAGGTGGCGAACCTGTTCGCCGACACCGAAGCGGGCATCGGCGGCGCGTTCGACCGCTTCTTCCGCCAGGTGCACGACCTGTCGCAACGGCCGGCCGACCCGGCGGCGCGCCAGGCCCTGCTGTCTGCGGCCAATCTGCTGATGGCGCGCTTCAACGACGTCGGCGACCGGCTGCAGGAATACCGCGACAACACCGATACCCAGATCCGGTTGCAGATCGAGGCGGTGAACCGCACGGCGCGCGAGATCGCGCAGTTGAACGACCAGATCGCGCTGGCGCGCGGCAGTGGGCGCGAGCCGAACGATCTGCTCGACCGCCGCGACGCCGCGATCCGCCGCATCAACGAGTCGATCCGCGCCACTGCGGTCGAACAGGAGGACGGCTCGGTCAACGTGTTCCTCGGCAACGGCCAGTCGCTGGTCGTGGGCGGTCATGCCGCCAGCCTGGCGCTGACGGTCGACCCGGCCGATCCGCAATCGGTACAGCTCGGCGTGAAGGACGGCGCCACGCTCGCCGTGCTGGACGCCGACCTGATCGGCGGAGGCAAGATCGGCGGCCTGATGCAGTTCAGGCTCGTGGATCTGCCGGCGGCCGAGAACGAACTGGGCCGGCTCGCCGTGACGCTGACCGACCAGTTCAATCGCCAGCACCGGCTCGGCGACGACCGCAACGGCAACGCGGGCGGCGACTTCTTCCGGCCGATCGCGCCGATCGCATTTCCGGCCAGCACCAACGGCAACCCGGCGACGACCATCTCGGTGAGCTTCACCGACACGACGCAACTGGCGGCGAGCGACTACCGCCTCGAATACGCCGGCGGCCAATACGTGCTGACGCGGCTGGCGGACAACGTGAGCTGGACCTCGGCGGTGCCGAGCTTCAACCAGGACGGACTGTCGATCTCGCTGGCGAGCGCGCCGCCGGCCAACGGCGACCGCTTCATGATCCAGGCGGTGCGCGCGGGCGCGCGCAGCGCCGGCGTGGCGATCCGGCAGCCGGTGGAGATCGCGGCCGCGGCACCGGTACGCGTGGCGATGCCGGCGACCAACACCGGCACGTTGACCGTGGACGGCATCGAGGTCGTCGGTCCGACGCGCCACCCGGCGCTCGCGAATCCGACCACGATCACGTTCACCGGCGCCACCACGTACGACATCAGCGACGGCGTCACCACGCTGACCGGACAGACCTATACGCCGGGTGCGCCGATCGCGTTCAACGGCTGGCAGTTGCGGCTGCTCGGCACGCCGGCGGCCGGCGATACGGTGCAGATCGCGCCCAACACGGGCGGCGTGGGCGACAACCGCAACGCGCTTGCGCTGGCGGCGCTGCAGAACCGGCCCCTGGTCGCCGGCGGCCCCCTGTCGGGCGCCTTCGGCGCCGTGGTGGCACGCATCGGCGCGGACGCGCAGACTGCGGCCAGCTACGCGAGCGCGCAGGGGACCATCCTGGAGGACGCACTGGCGGCCGAGAGTTCGGTCTCCGGCGTCAATCTGGACGAAGAGGCGTCGCGGCTGATCCAGTACCAGCAG
>JAKANT010000286.1 GCA_021823635.1 Pseudomonadota bacterium | reverse complement strand
CAATTGCTGTATGTGATCGTGCGCGACCGGCTGGCCGTCGGCCGCGGCAACGGCGCGGTCGGCGCGGTCGGCACCTTGATGACCAATTTCGCGCTCGAGCGGCGTTTCGCCGAGCTGGGCGTACCGTTCGCGCGCGCCAAGGTCGGCGACCGCTACGTGCTCGAACTGTTGGAGCAGAAGGGTTGGCTGTGGGGCGGCGAAGGCTCCGGCCACCTGATCTGCCTGGACAAACACACCACCGGCGACGGCATCATCAGCGCGCTGCAGGTGCTGGCGGCAATGCGCCGCGCCGACAAGCCGTTGGCGGCGCTGACCGCCGATCTGCCGCTGCTGCCGCAAAAACTGGTGAACGTGCGCGTCGCTCCCGACTTTGACTGGACGAAACACGAGCCGCTGACGCGCGAGAAGGCGGCGGTCGAGCGCGCGCTCGATCGGCGCGGCCGGGTGCTGATCCGGCCGTCCGGAACCGAGCCGCTGCTGCGCGTGATGGTGGAGGCCGAAGACGCGCAGCAGGCAGCGCAGTTCGCGCAGCGTCTGGCAGAGGCGGTGACGAAACCGGCCTGACGAGCGGGCGCCCGTCAGGCCGGCACGGTCAGTGGGCGTGACTCCACCAGCCGCCGATGTCGCGGTCGGTACCCAGCGCCCACAGCGCCAGAGCGGCGGCGACGATGCCCACGATCACGGCGTTGTAAAGCGCCGCGGTCACGCCGGCGAATCCCAGGATCCACGGCGAGGCGATCAGCCATAAGCCGAACGCGACGTTGGCCCATTCCTGCCACGCCATCACGCGGAACATCGCCCACACCGCGGCGGCTGCGATCAGGATGCCGAGGACGACCGCGTTCCAGGTCGGCGCCGCTTCAGCGGCATGCTGCAATGCCCAAGGCGAAACGATCAGCCACGCACCGAGGACCAGGTTGACCGGATCTTGCCAGTGCTTGATAGCCATATCGAAGAACCCCCTTTCGATTGCCCACCAAGTGCCCGGGCTGGCCCGACGGATCATCGCCGGCTGCAACGGGCCCGGGACGATCAGCGGAATGCGTCCGCTTTGAGCCGCGCTGAGGCGTCCGGGTTCCCGCCGCCGCGTGCCGCCAGCAAGCGCCGCAGCAGGGCGACGTTGACGAAGGGCATCCCGCCGGTTCGGTGCGCGGCGATCGCCACCGGCAGCGGCTGCTGGGGATCGCCGAGCGAAGGCAGGAACAGGTCCGCCTCCGAGAAGTCCTGGTCAAGGGTCCAGAAGCTCGGCGTGGCGACCACGAAGATGCCGGCCGCGTGGGCGGCGCGCACGCCGTTGGCGGAATCCTCGAACGCTACGCACGCGCCTGGCGCCACGTCCAATCGCTGCAGCACGTAGTGGTACACGTCGGGCGCCGGCTTGCGTCGCCCGACGACGTCGCCAGCGGCGATCGCTGCGAAGCCGCGCACGGTCTCCTTGCCCAGGGCGCGCTCCAGTAGGGCTTCCACCCCGGCAGCCGTGCCGGTAGTGGCGACCGCGAGCTTCAGACCTTCGGCGAGCGCCTCCTCGATCAGCCGTCGCGTACCGATGCGCAACGGCACACCACCGCTTTCCACGAGGGCCCGATACGCTTCGACCTTGGTGCGATGGATATCGTCGATGCGCGCCGCAAGCGCCGCCTTACGGTTTGCGTCCAGGGCCAGCGAATCGAGGTGCAGGCGGATGCGTTCGCGCCCGCCCGAGACGCCGAGCAGCTCCGCGTACCGGGGCCGGGTCCAGTGCCAATCCAGCCCATGCGCCTCGAAGGCGCGATTGAACGATTGGCGGTGCGCTTCCTCGGTGTCCGCGAGCGTGCCGTCGACATCGAAGATCAGGGCTTGCAGGTCCATCATCTATCCCCCGGCGGCGCATGGCCGCTTCGCGTTGCCTCCCCGCCGCACGATTGCAATCCAAAGGGCCGCGACAGGCAATCCTCCGGACTCGCATCGCGCGCCCATGCTGTGGGGTGACGCGCTGGGTGCGATGCGATGGTTACCGATCGGTGACATCGCAGCGCACCGTGCCCGGCGCGTGCGGCCTGCTTACACTGCATGTATCGAACGAACGGAGTCGCGCGGGTGGTCAGCGTAATGCGGCGGCAGTTGCTCGCGGCGGCGGCCTCGGCCGGCGGCCTGCGGATCGTGCGCGCGGCGCCGCCGCCGCCGGTTCGCATCGGCATTACGGCCGTTTTCCTCGACGACGAAGTCGGCTTCCTTCGCACGTGGCGCGACTGGCTGGCGCAGCGCCTGCTGCGCCCGGTCGAGTTCGTGACGCGCGCCAACTACCGGGAAGTGATCGAATTGATCCGCACTCGGGGACTGGATTTCGCGTGGGTGTGCGGCTACCCGTATGTTCGCCATCGCGCCGACCTGCGGCTGGTGGCAGTGCCGCTGTGGCAGGGCAAACCGCTTTACCGCTCCTACATCATCGTCGGCGCTCGCGACGAGAATTCGCGCAGCCTGTTCGATCTGGCGGGTCGCATCTTCGCGTTCTCCGATCCGGACTCCAACTCCGGGCACTTGTATCCGCGCGTCGCACTGATTCGTGCCGGACGCGACCCGGATACGTTCTTCGCCCGCACATTCTTCACTTGGGCGCACCGTCGCGTCGTTCAGGCCGTCGCTGAAGGTGTTGCGCATGGCGGCGCGATCGACGGTTACGTGTATGACGTGGTGGCCGAGTTGCAGCCGGAACTGACCGCACGCACGCGGGTCGTCGAACGCTCGGGCGAGTTCGGTTATCCGCCGATCGTGGCGCGGCGCGACATCGGCGCCGAGCAGGAACGCGCTTTTTTCGACGCGCTGTCGGCGATGACAATCGACCCCGACGGCCGCGCGCTTCTGCGCCGCATGCACCTGGACGGCTTCGTGCGAGGCAGCGCCGCGCTGTTCGATTCGATCGCGGACATGATGCGTGCTGATACGCGCTTCCGCGAGGCGAAGACGGCGAGGGCTTGATGCGACCTCTGCGAATCTCGCTGCGCTACAAGATCCCGCTGCGAGTGACTGCGCTGGTGCTTATCGTCGCATTGGCGGTGACGGCGGCCATCGTGCTGCGCCAGGTCAATCAGGCGCGGCAAGACCTCGAAAACTACTCGCTCAGCCTGGCGCGCGCCCTGGCCAACACGCTGCAGCCGTACCTGCGTCACGATGACGTGTGGCGCGCCTACGAAATCGTGCGTGCCGCCGCCGAGGATGCCCGCACGCCGCCGGCGCAGTCGCCGTTCGTGATCGTGACCGACGCCGCGGGAACGATTTTCGTCTCTTCGCGGCCGACGCAGTTTTCGGTCGGCGCCAAGCTGGCCGGCATCGGCCCAGAGTTCGGGGCGTTCGTCGGCCAGCGAGCGGGCGGGACCACCGACGAGCCGGCAGCGATCGCCGCCGACGGTGCCGATCTGCTGTTCTTCGCCGCACCGATCAAGGCCAACGATCTGAAGCTCGGCGACGTGGTGCTGGTCGCTTCGCGCGCGGCGCTATGGCCGCATTATCTGGAAATCATCGAACGCGCCGGTTGGGTGACCGCGATCGCGCTGGCAATCCTGCTGCCGGCGAGCTGGATCTGGGGTCGCCGCACCGGTGCCCCGCTGGTCGCATTGGCGGCGGCGATGCGCAAGGTGCCGGCGCAGCTGGACGACATCGCCGTCGACCGGTTGCCGGATACCGGCGACGAGATCGGGGAGCTGACGCGCACGTTCCGTCTGATGCTGGCCGATCTGAAACGCAAGCGCGAGCTGGAGGAGCAGGTGATCGCCTCCGAGCGGCTGGCCGCGATCGGGAGGCTGGCGGCCGGCATCGCCC
>JAKANT010000285.1 GCA_021823635.1 Pseudomonadota bacterium | reverse complement strand
CGATCTTGCGCGACGCGCAGTTTCCGCCGCTGGCGCAGGTGAGCGGCCAGATCCGGGAGAGCCTGCAGCAACAGCGCATCCAGGCCTTCGTCGAAGAGCTGCGCAAGAAAGCGAAAGTCGAGTAAGCAGGTAATGGCGCAGGGCGGCCGACCGCCCTGCGCGCCTCTTGCGTCAGAAGCGGTACGTGATGCCTGCGCTAAGCAGGTTGCCCTGGTCGAACTCCTCGAACTCGAGCCTGAACGCCACCTGCGGCGTGGCCTGGTAGCGCGCGCCGATGCCGATCAGCGGGTCGAACTCGCCGTCGGTGCTCGATGTGCCGCCGCCGCGCACGCGCGTGCGCCCATAGATCAGGCCGAGCTTGCCGTACACGGAGAAGTTCTGCGGCAGCGGGATGATGCCGACGGCCGCCGCGCTCAGGCCCCAGAAATCGGTGCTGCGTTCGCCAAAAGGCGTGCGGATCCTTTCCCTGACGAACTTGGTGTAGGCGGCTTCCCAGCCGAAGTTCGGATGCAACTGTTGGCCGCCGAAGACCTTCAGGCCGACGTCGCCGAAGTCCGGTTCGCCGATGGCAACGCCGATGTAGTTGCCCCAGTCGGACCTGGCCTGCGCTTGCGCCGCGAGCGGCGCGATGCCGAGCAGCGCGGCGGTTGCCAGCGCTGCGATCGATGCTTTCGCGTTCACCTTTTCTCCTGTCGGTTTGACGAAAGCTGCAAGTCTAGGCGAGCGTCGCGCGGCGGCCTTCCCATCGATCGGTGACGGACCGCAGGGAACTTTCGACCGCTTCGGCGCAGCGGATTAACGCCCCCTACCCAATCCACCGACGCGCGTTACGGAACATCCGCATCCACGGCGAATCCTCGCCTAACCCCGGCGGCTGCCAGGACATCTGCACCGTGCGGTGTACGCGTTCCGGATGCGGCATCAGGATCGTGAAGCGACCGTCGGGCGTGGTCAGGCCAGTGATCCCTGCCGGCGAGCCGTTGGGGTTGTAGGGGTAGCGATCGGTCGGCTGCCCTTGGGCGTCGACGTAGCGCAGCGCGACCACGGCCCGTGCGCGCGCCTCGTCGCTCGCAAACACGGCGCGGCCCTCGCCGTGCGCATTGGCGATCGGGATGCGGCTGCCGGCCATGCCGGCGAAGAAGATGGACGGCGAGTCGAGCACTTCGACCATCACCGTGCGCCCCTCGAACTGTTCCGAGACATTGCGCTCGAAGCGCGGCCAGTCGCCCGCGCCGGGGATCAGCGCCGACAACTGGCTCATCATCTGGCAGCCGTTGCACACACCGAGCGCGAACGAATCGGGGCGCGCAAAGAAGGCGGCGAACTGCTCGGCCAGGCGCGGGTTGAAAAGGATCGTCTTGGCCCAGCCGCCGCCACCACCGAGCACGTCGCCGTAGGAGAAGCCGCCGCAGGCGGCCAGGCCCTTGAAGTCGGCCAGACGCGCGCGGCCCTCGATCAGGTCGGTCATGTGCACGTCCACCGCCGTGAAGCCGGCGCGGTCGAACGCCGCCGCCATTTCGTATTGGCTGTTCACCCCTTGCTCGCGCAGGATCGCCACGCGTGGCCGGCTGCCGGTGGCGATGTAAGGCGCCGCGACGTCCTCGTTGGGATCGAACGTGAGCGCAAGCGACAGTCCGCGGTCCGCGGGATCGGCGATGCGCGCATACTCAGCGTCGGCGCAGGCCGGGTTGTCGCGCATACGGGCGATGCGCCACGACACCTCGCTCCAAGCCTGCTGCAGCTCGGCGCGCGAGCGCGAGAACACGCACTTGGCGTCGCGCCACACCTCGACCGTGTCGCGCGCGTTGGGCTTGCCGATCTCGTGGCATACGCTGCCCAGCCCGGCCGCGCGCAGGCGCGCCAGCACCTCCGCCCGATCCGCCAGCCGCACCTGTAACAGCATGCCGAGTTCTTCGTTGAACAGCGCGCGCAGCGTCAACTCCTCGCGCCTCACCGCCACCTGATCGGCGCGGATCTTGAAATCGCCCCAGTCGGCGGCCAGCGCATCGAACGCCAGCATGTCGATCGTCAGCGTCAGCCCGCAATGCCCGGCGAAGGCCATTTCGCAGGCGGCGGCGAACAGGCCGCCGTCGGAGCGGTCGTGATACGCGAGCACGAGCCCGTCGGCCGCCAACGCCCGCACCGCCGCGATCGCGGCGGCCAGTCGCGCCGGCGTCTCCAGGTCGGGCGCCTCATTGCCAATCTGGCCGGTGACCTGCGCGAAGATCGAACCGCCGAGGCGCTGCTTGCCGGCGCCGAGGTCGATCAGGATCAAAACCGTGTCGCCGGCGTCGGTGCGCAATTGCGGCGTCAGCGACCGGCGCACGTCGGCGACCGGCGCGCAGGCCGAAACGATCAGCGATACCGGCGCGATCACCTTGCGCTCGAGGTCGCCGTCGCGCCACACCGTGCGCATCGACAACGAGTCCTTTCCGACCGGGATGCTGATGCCCAGGTCGATGCACAGGCGGCTCGCTGCCTGCACGGCGTCGTAAAGGGCCGCGTCCTCGCCCGCCTCGCCGCAGGCCGCCATCCAGTTGGCCGACAGCTTCACGCGGGCCAGCTCGATGTCCGCGGCGGCGAGATTGGTCAGCGCTTCGCCGATCGCCACACGCGCCGCGGCGGCGGCGTCGACCACCGCCAGCGGGGTGCGTTCGCCCATCGCCATCGCTTCGCCCGCGTAGCCGACGAAGTCGGCCAGCGTCACGGCGCAGTCGGCCACCGGCACCTGCCATGGTCCGACCATCTGGTCGCGGCACACCAGGCCGCCGACGCTGCGATCGCCGATGGTGATCAAGAACGATTTGCTCGCCACCGTCGGATGGCGCAGCACGTCGAGCGCCACCTGCGCCAGATCGAATCCCGCCGTGTCGATCGGCGGCAGTGCGCGCACCACATGCGACACCTCGCGGTGCATGCGCGGCGGCTTGCCGAGCAAAGCGTCCAACGGCATGTCGACCGCCGGCACCTCGCCTTCGCGCGCCACCACCAACCTGCCGTCATCGGCGATGCGCCCGAGCACCGCGTATGGGCAACGCTCGCGGCGGGCCAGCCAGTCGAACGCCGGCAGCCGCTGCGGATCGATCGCCAGCGCGTAGCGTTCTTGAGCCTCGTTGCACCAGATTTCCAGCGGGCTCATCCCGCTTTCCTCGACCGGGATTCGTCCGAGGTCGATCTTGGCGCCGCGTCCGGCACCGTGCGCCAGTTCCGGCAGCGCGTTCGACAGCCCGCCGGCGCCGACGTCGTGGATCGAAAGGATCGGACTGCCCTCACCCAACGCGGCGCAGCGGTCGATCACCTCCTGCGCCCGGCGCTGCATCTCGGCGTTGCCGCGTTGAACGGAATCGAAGTCCAGCGCTTCGGTGTTGCTGCCCACCCCCATGCTGGAGGCCGCACCGCCGCCCAGACCGATGCGCATGCCGGGACCGCCCAGTTGCACCAGCAGCGTGCCGGGCGGCAGATCGCGCTTGTCGGTCAGCGCCGCGCGGATGCTGCCGACGCCGCCCGCGATCATGATCGGCTTGTGATAGCCGTAACGCACGCCACCGACGTTCTGCTCGTAGGCGCGGAAATAGCCGAGCAGGTTCGGGCGTCCGAATTCGTTGTTGAAGGACGCCGCGCCGATCGGGCCTTCCAGCATGATCGACAGGGCCGAGGCGATGCGACTGGGGAACCCCAGATCGGCGTCGGTCCGTGCGCGTGCGACGACGTCGCCGTCGCTTTCCCACGGGCGGCGCGCCTGCGGTAGCCGCAGGTGCGACACCGAAAACCCGCATAGGCCCGCCTTCGGTTTGGCGCCGCGCCCCGTCGCGC
>JAKANT010000284.1 GCA_021823635.1 Pseudomonadota bacterium | reverse complement strand
CGGTGGCGGAGGTGGCGCGCGCCGCGCGGCTGGCGCTGGCGGGCGAGGACATCACCCCGCTGCACGACGGCGTCAGCAAGTACGCGGTGCCGGTGCGCGTGGGACTCGCGCCGGAGAAGGCCGGCAGCCTGGATGACGTGCTGAAACTGCGGTTGCGCGGACAGGACGCGCAAGGTCGAACGTACGAAGTGGCGCTGGCGGAGCTGGTGCGGGCGCAGCGAGTGCCGGCCGAGCGCGTGATCTATCGCAAGGATTTGCAGCCGGTCGTCTACGTGGTGGGCGATGTGGCGGGCGACACCTCCGCGCGCGAGGGGCGCACCGATTCGCCGCTGTACGGAATGTTCGCGCTGCGCGACGGCATCCGCACGATCGAAACGCCGGGCGGGCTGCCGCTGGAGGAACACTGGACTGCGCCGCCGTCGAACCGCTATGCGGCCTTTGGCCTGAAGTGGGACGGCGAGTGGCAGGTCACCTACGAGACCTTCCGCGACATGGGCATCGCCTACGCGGTCGGGCTGATCCTGATCTACTTGCTGGTGGTGGCGCAGTTCCGCTCTTACCTGACGCCGTTGATCATCATGGCGCCGATTCCGCTCACCATCATCGGCGTGCTACCCGGGCACGCGCTGCTGGGCGCGCAGTTCACCGCCACCTCGATGATCGGCATGATCGCGCTGGCCGGCATCATCGTGCGCAACTCGATCCTGCTGGTGGACTTCATCCACTTGCGGCTGGCCGAGTGCGGCGACCTGCAGCAGGCGACGATCGACGCCGCCGCGGTGCGCGCCAAGCCGATCGTGCTCACCGCCGTGGCGGCGATGCTGGGCGCCGTGTTCATCCTGGATGACCCGATCTTCAATGGCCTGGCGATCAGCCTGCTGTTCGGCATCTTCGTCTCGACGCTGCTGACGCTGGTCGTGATCCCGGTGCTTTACTACGCCGCCACCTGGCGCCAGGAAGCGGCGCGCGTGTGCGCCGCCCCCGTCGATTCTCAACCGCAACCGCAAGGAGCCTGACCATGACCGTCGAACGCTACATCCGTGTCTTTGCCGGCAGCTTCATCCTGCTGTCGCTTGCGCTCGGGATCGAAGGCAGTCCGATCTTCGTCTCGAAGTGGTTTCTCGCCTTCACCGCCTTCGTCGGCGCCAATCTGCTGCAATTCGGCTTCACCGACGTCTGCCCGCTCGGGTGGATCCTGAAGAAGCTGGGCGTGCCGGAAGAGCGCCGCACCGCCTGCGCGTGAGCTGCCGCATGGCCGACAGCAAAGCGGTGGCGGCGGCCAGGCACGAGCTGGTGGTGCGCCTGAAGCGCGTCGAAGGACAGTTGCGCGGCATCCAGTCGATGATCGAGGCCGGCGAGGACTGCGAGGCGATCGCGCAGCAGTTCTCGGCCGCGCGCAAGGCACTGGACCGCGCCTTCTACGAGATGCTCGCGTGCGCGCTCGAACACCCGCAGTTCGATGCCGCGCCGGGAGAAAAGCACGAGGCGCGCGTGCAACGCATCGCGCGCACGCTGGCCAAGTTCGCCTGAGCCGCCGTCGGCGCGCCACGCCGAAGGGCGCAGCGGTGGGACCGGGTGCGGCGCCCCTCAGTCCATCACCAGCGCGCCCGCGCCGGCACGCGTGCCCGTGGACGGAGGATCGTACGGCGCGCGCAGCGCGTGGCCCTGGCCGAAACCGAAGCCGGAGCCGCGCGCCAGGTCGCGCTGTGCGGTGTCCTCGATGCCGGCGACGATGGTGCGCTCCAGGCGCAAGCCGGCTGCGCGCGCTTCCAGCGCGAAGTCGTTCCAATACTCCGCGCGTTTCGACGCGGGCGCGATCACCTTGGCGAAATCCGGCGCGATGAAGTCGATCGCGCGCATCTCCATGCCGATGCGGGCGGCGGCAAGCCGGTAACCGACCGGCACCTGATGCGCGCGCAGCCACTCGATGAAGCCGCTGACGCGGTACGGCGAGCGCAGCCGCTCGACCTGGCCGCGCAACAGGACGCACAGACGGTGCGCGTGCAGCCGATACGCTTCGATCGTGTCGGTCACCGCGTCGAGCGTGCGCTCGACGGTGCCGAAGGAGAGTGTGACGCCGACCTGGCGCGCGCGCTCTCGCTCCAGCAGCGCGAACGCCTTCGCCAGCGCCGCCAGTTGGATGCGCGCGCGCTGCATCGTGCTGGCCGCGAACCCTTCGGTCCAGCAGTACAGTTCATCGAACCAGCGGCTGCGCGACTGCAGGCCGACGGTCGGCCACATCGTCGCGCATATCCAGCCTTCGAGCGGCTTGTTCGCATTGCGAGCGAGTGTCGCCGCCGGCCAGCGCGCGCCAGACATCGCCGTTCCTCCTCCCGAGTGCGCCGCCATTGTTGACGTCGGGCGGCGCCCCGGCAACGTGAAGATTCGACGGGCGGCGAGCGGCGACGACGACGGATTACGGCTCGCGCGGCCGCGGTTGCCCGTAGGCGGCGAACTTCGCGATCACCCGCGCCATCTCGTCGGCCGGCAAATGAGGCGGCTCGCCGAGCTGGCGCGCGCGCAGGTACACGTTGGCGAGGTTCTCCACTTCGATCGCCAAAGCGAGCGCGCGCGGCAGATCGCGCTCGCAGGCGATCACGCCGTGATGCGCGAGCAGGCAGGCCTTGCGGCCGGCGAGCGCCGCCAAGGCGTGGTCCGACAAAGCCTGCGTGCCGAACGTGGCGTACGGCGCGCAGCGAATGTCGGCGCCGCCGGCCACCGCCACCATGTAGTGAAAGGCCGGGATGCCCAGTCCGTGACAGGCGAGCGCGGTGGCCGCCGGCGAATGCGTGTGCACGATGGCGTCGAACTCCGGCCGCGTGCGCAGGATGTCGAGATGAAAGCGCCACTCGCTGCTCGGCGCGCGCGCGCCGACGGTGCCCGCCGGCGGCGCGTCACCGCGCGCCGGCGCGATCGGCACGAAGACCAGATCGTCGGGCTCGAGCGCCTCGTACGCCACCCCGGTCGGCGTGATGACCAGCCCTTCGCGGGCGCCGCGCCGGCAGCGCGCCGACACGTTGCCGGCCTTGTTGACGTTGATGCCGGCCGCGTTCATGCCGCGCGCAGTGGCGATCACCTGCGCGCGCAAGGCCGGGCCGTCTTCCGCGATTTCCTTCATGCCGCCGCGCGCCGCTCCGGAAACAGTGTGGCCAGCTCCGAAGGCCGCACTACGCCGCGTTCGGTCACGATGCCTGTCACCAGCCGCGCTGGCGTGACGTCGAAGGCGGGATTGGCGACCGCAGTGGCGCGCTCCGCGATCGCCACCGCGGCGATCGCGCCTGCCGGATCGCGGCCGCGTACGACGCGCACTTCGTCGCCGTCGCGCGCCTCGATCTCGATCGCAGCGGCTTCGATCTCCCAGTCGATCGTCGGCGACGGCACGGCGGCGTAAAACGGCACGCCGCAGTCGGCCGCCGCCAGCGCCTTCAGATAGGTGCCGATCTTGTTGCAGACGTCGCCGGCGCGCGTCACACGGTCCGCCCCCACCAGCACCAGGTCCACCTCGCCGCGCGCGAGCAGGTGCCCGGCGGCGTTGTCGGCGATCAGCGTATGCGGCACGCCGTGCGCCGCCAGCTCCCATGCGGTCAGCAGCCCCTGATTGCGCGGCCGCGTCTCGCTCACCCATACGTGCACCGGCACGCCGGCGTCGTGCGCCTGGTAGATCGCCGACAGCGCGGTGCCGTAATCGACCGCCGCCAGCCAGCCAGTGTTGCAATGGGTCAGCACGTTGACCGCCGCGCGCCCGGGGCGCCGCGCCTGCGCGATCAGGCGCGCGCCGTGGCTGCCCAGCGCGCGGTTGATCGCCACGTCCTCCT
>JAKANT010000283.1 GCA_021823635.1 Pseudomonadota bacterium | reverse complement strand
GCATAGCCGCTCTTGCCGTTCATGCCCAGCAGGCGGTTGACCGTGCCGTTCGGCAGCCGCACCGACAGGCCGTTGCATTTCTCTGTGAAGAACATCGTGCCGTCGGGCAGGAACGCCATGTCCCAAGGGTTGCTCAGTCCCGACATGAACGTCGTGCGCGTGAGCGTCGGCGTGCCGGTGGGCGGCGACGGCGAAGGCGAGGTCGGCGTCGGCGTCGGTGCTGGCGTCGGCGACGGCGGTGCGGGTGTCGGCGACTGGCCGGTGACTTCGGCGCCGCCGCCGCAGGAGGCCAGCGGTGCCGCGACGATCAGCGAACAGGCGAACAGCAGGCCCAGACGACGGTTCATGACGCTCCTCGTGCGGCAGCCGGACTGCGATGCAGTCTAGACGCCGACGAGGACGCGATCATTCCGCCCCCCAGACTCACTTCTCCTTGGTAGAGCACCGCCGACTGCCCCGGCGTCACGGCCCATTGCGGCTCGTCGAATGCGAGTTCGAACGCCTCGCCTTCGACACGCACGACCGTGCAGGCGGCATCGGCCTGGCGATAGCGCGTCTTGGCCGTCAGCCGCGTTCCTTCCGCGGGCGGCGCGCCGCTCACCCACGCGGCCTCGTCGGCGCGCAGCGCATCGGCGAGCAGCCACGGGTGATCGTGCCCCTGCACGACCCACAGCGTGTTGCTGGCCATGTCCTTGCGCGCGACGAACCACGGTTCGCCGCTGCCGCCCTTGGTGCCGCCCACGCCGATGCCTTTGCGTTGCCCGATCGTGTAGAAGGCGAGCCCGACGTGCTCGCCGATGGTTTCGCCGCGCTCGTTCTTGATCGGCCCCGGCGCGAGCGGCAGGTAGCGGTTCAGGAATTCGCGGAACGGCCGCTCGCCGATGAAACAGATGCCGGTGGAGTCGCGCTTGGCCGCGTTCGGCAGGCCGATCTCGCGCGCGATCGCGCGCACTTCGGTCTTACGCAGGTGACCGACCGGAAACAGCGTGCGCGCAAGTTGCGCCTGATTCAGCCGATGCAGGAAATAGCTTTGGTCCTTGGCCGCGTCTACGCCGCGCAGCAGTTCGTAGCCGCGCGGCGTCTCGCGCACGCGCGCGTAGTGGCCGGTGGCGATGCGCTCGGCGCCCAGCCGCAGCGCATGATCGAGAAAGGCCTTGAACTTGATCTCGGCGTTGCACAGCACGTCCGGATTGGGCGTGCGGCCGGCCGAGTACTCGCGCAGAAACTCGGCGAACACGCGGTCTTTGTATTCGGCCGCGAAGTTCACCGCTTCCAGGTCGATGCCGATCACGTCCGCCACCGCGGCGGCATCGAGGAAGTCCTGCCGCGTCGAGCAGTATTCGTCGTCGTCGTCGTCTTCCCAGTTCTTCATGAACAGGCCGACGACCTCGTGGCCCTGCCGCTTCAGCAGGTACGCGGCGACTGCCGAATCGACGCCGCCCGAAAGCCCGACTACGACGCGGTGTTTCATCGAGCAGCCGTGCAGCGCTTTCTCGCGTGCCGGCGAAAGGACGAGGGGTGCATGGGGGTTCGATCGCGAAGGCGTTGCGCATACGCCGCGACGTGCGGGGCGCGGCGAGCCTTTTCGCGTAAGCTAAATTCTAACGACGCGGTCGATCGAACGAAGAATCTGAACGGGGGGAGTGCCATGCGCATCGGGGTGCCGCTCGAATCGCGGCCGGGTGAAACGCGAGTCGCGGCGACGCCGGAAACGGTCAAGAAGCTGGTCGCCGCCAAGCACGCGGTCGTGGTGCAGTCGGGCGCCGGCGTGGCCGCTGGGCAGCCGAACGAAGCCTATCTCGCAGCCGGCGCGACGATCGGCTCGGCCGCCGATGCGTTCGGCGCCGACATGGTGTTGAAAGTCAGGCTGCCGACCGACGAAGAGCTGGCGCTGATGAAGAAAGGCGCGGTGCTGGTCGGCATGCTCGAGCCGTTCAACGCCGCCGGCATCGCGGCGATGAACGCGGCCGGCCTGACCGCGTTCGCGCTGGAAGCGGTGCCGCGCACCACGCGCGCGCAGAGCATGGACGTGCTGTCGTCGCAGGCCAACATCGCCGGCTACAAAGCGGTGCTGCTGGCGGCGAATGCCTACCCGCGCATCATGCCGATGCTGATGACGGCGGCCGGCACGCTGAAGGCGGCGCGCGTGGTGGTGCTGGGCGCCGGCGTGGCGGGATTGCAGGCGATCGCCACCGCCAAACGGCTCGGCGCGGTGATCGAAGCGTCTGACGTTCGCCCGGCCGTCAAGGAGCAGGTCGAATCGCTGGGCGCGAAGTTCATCGACGTGCCGTACGAGACGGAAGAAGAGCGCGAGATCGCCCAGGGCGTGGGCGGCTACGCGCGACCGATGCCAGAGAGCTGGATGAAGCGGCAGGCGGCCGAGGTCGCCAAGCGTATCGCCGTCGCCGACATCGTGATCACGACCGCGCTGATTCCGGGTCGCAGGGCGCCGCTGCTGGTCACCGAAGAGATGGTGAAGTCGATGAAGCCCGGCTCGGTGATCCTGGACATGGCGGTCGAACAGGGCGGCAACTGCGCGCTGTCCGAGCTCGGCAAGACGGTCGTCAAGCACGGCGTGCACATCATCGGCATTCCGAACCTGCCGGCCACCGTGCCGGCGGATGCCTCGGCGCTGTACGCGCGCAACGTGCTCGACTTTCTGAAGCTCCTGTTCGACAAGGACGGCAATTTCGTCGTCAATCGCGAGGACGACATCGTCGCTGCCTGCCTCGTGTGCGCAAACGGCGAGATCCTGCGCAAGGCGTAGCCCCGCCGATACCAAAGAAGAGACCGCCCGGCCGCGCTCTCAGGCCGGCCTGCCAACGGAGAGAACCGCACCATGGAAGCCATCAGCCCGATCGTCTGGAACCTGATCATCTTCGTGCTCGCCATTTACGTCGGCTACCACGTGGTGTGGAACGTCACGCCGGCGCTGCACACGCCGCTGATGAGCGTGACCAATGCGATTTCCGCCATCGTCATCGTGGGCGCGATGCTGGCGGCAGCGCTCACCGAAACGGGGCTCGGCAAGAGCATGGGCGTGCTGGCGGTGGCGCTGGCGGCGGTCAACGTGTTCGGCGGCTTTCTGGTGACGCGGCGGATGCTGGAGATGTTCAAGAAGAAGGAGCCGCGCGCCGGCTCCGAGAAAAAACACTGACGGAGGCGGGCATGAGCCTGAACGTCGTCGTGCTGCTGTATCTGGTCGCCTCGGTGTGCTTCATCCAGGCGCTGAAAGGGCTGTCGCACCCGACCAACTCGCGCGCCGGCAATGCGTTCGGCATGGTGGGCATGGCGATCGCCATCGTCACCACGGTGGCGCTGATCCACAAACTGGCGCCGCAGATCCTCGCGCCCGGTCTGGGCTGGATCCTGCTCGGGCTGGTCGTCGGCGGCGCGATCGGCACCTACATCGCGCGCACGGTGGAGATGACCAAGATGCCGGAGATGGTCGCCTTCATGCACAGCATGATCGGCCTGGCGGCGGTGTTCATCGCGGTGGCGGCGGTGGCCGAGCCGTGGGCGTTCAACATCGTCGAAAAAGGCGGAGCGATCCCGCTCGGCAACCGGGTCGAGCTTTTCATCGGTGCCTTCGTCGGTGCGATCACGTTTTCCGGTTCGGTGATCGCGTTCGGCAAGCTCTCGGGCAAATACAAGCTGCGCGTGTTTCGCAGCGCGCCGGTGGTGTTCTCCGGCCAGCACTTGCTGAACCTGCTGCTGGCGATCGCGATGGTCGCGTTCGGCCTGTGGTTCGTGGCCACGCAGGCGTGGGCGCCGTTCTGGATCATGCTGGCGATCGCGTTCGCGCTCAGCGTGCTGA
>JAKANT010000282.1 GCA_021823635.1 Pseudomonadota bacterium | reverse complement strand
CCACGCCGCGCGCCACGACGCGGCCTGCGTACTGCACACGCATACGCTCAACGGCGTGGCGGTCAGTGCGCAGAAGCAGGGGCTGCTGCCGATTTCGCAGCAGTCGATCTTCGTGCTGGCCAGCCTGGGCTACCACGACTACGAAGGCGTGGCGCTGCGCGAAGACGAGAAGCCGCGCCTGGTCGCAGACCTGGGCGACAAGACCCATCTGATGCTGCGCAATCACGGTCTGCTGACGGTGGGGCCGACCATCGCCGATGCCTTCCTGGCGATGTACGTGTTCGAGGCGGCCTGCGCGATCCAGGTGCGGGCGCTCGCCGGCACGCGCGGCGGCGTCGATGCGGGCGAGCTGATCGCGATCGATCCCCGCATCATCGCCGGGGCGCGCCAGCAGGCGCAGCAGGTCACCAAGTCGCTCGGCGGCGCGCTGGTGTGGCCGGGGCTGCTGCGTCGGCTCGACCGCATCGATCCCTCCTTCCGCGATTGAGGCGCGCGATGGCCGAAACGGAGGCCGCGCCGGAGCTTTCGAAGCTGGCGATCGACCGCCGCGCGCCGCTGCGCCGCAGGCGGCCGTTGTGGAAGCGGGGCGGCTTCTGGCTGGCGCTGCTGGCGGCAATAGGCGCGGCGGCGGCATTCGCCGTGCAGCGCGGCCGCCCGCAGGCGGTGCAGATCGGGACGGTCGTTGCGGCCTATCCAGCGGCGTCGCTGGCGGTGCTCAACGCCACCGGGCGCGTGGTGGCCGCGCGCCGCGCGTCGGTGTCGAGCAAGGCCACCGGGCGGCTCGAATGGCTGGGGGTGCAGGAAGGTCAGCGCGTGCAGGCGGGCGAGGTGATCGCACGCGTGGAGAACCGCGACGTGGCCGCCGCGCGCGAACAGGCCGCGGCGCAGGTGACCGCCGCGCGCGCGAATCTCGCGCAGGGCGAGGCGGAGCTGGCCGAGGCCGAGGCGGCGCTGGCGCGGGCGCGCGAGCTGGCGGCGCAGAACTTCATCGCCGCCTCGGCGTTGGACGCGGCCGCGGCGCGTTTCAACAAGGCGCGCGCGGCGATCGAGACGCTGCGGGCGCAGATTGCGGTGGCCGAGGCCAACCATCGCGCTGCGGTGGTCGCCTTCGAACAGACGCTGATTCGGGCGCCGTTTACCGGTGTGGTGCTGACCAAGAGTGCGAACGTGGGCGATATCGTCACGCCGTTTTCTTCGGCCGCCGGCACCACCGGGGCGGTGGTGACGATGGCCGATATGGCCACACTGGAAGTGGAAGCCGACGTCTCCGAGTCCGCCATCGCCAAGATTGCGCTCGAGCAGCCGGCGGAGATCCAGCTCGACGCGTTTGCCGAACGCAGGCTGCTGGGGGCGGTCAGCCGCATCGTTCCGACGGTGGACCGCAGCAAGGCCACACTGCTGGTCAAGGTGCGCTTCGTCGAAACCGACCCGCGCGTGCTGCCCGACATGAGCGCGAAGGTCGCCTTCCTGTCGCGCGCGCCGCGGGCCGACGAACGCAAACCGGTGGCCGCGTTGCGGCCCGAAGCGATCGTGCAGCGCGACGGCAAGGACGTCGTGTTCGTGGTCGAAGGCGCGCAGGCGGCCGACGCCAAGAGTGGCCGGTCAGCGCCGGGCAAGGTGGCGATGCGCACCGTCGTCGCCGGCGCCCGGGTGGGTGACCTGGTCACGGTCGATCTCGCCCCCGGCACCCGCGTGGTGGTCAAGCCGTCGCCGCAACTGGCCGACGGGGCGGCGGTGTTGGCGGCGACGAACTGATGGCCGAACGCGTCGCGGCCACGGCGATCGGCGGCGCCACGCCGGCGCAGCGCGCCGCGCTCATCGAGCTGCGCGGGGTGGCGAAGGGTTATCGGCGCGGCGAGCAGGTCGTTTCCGTGCTGACCGGCATCGATCTCGACGTGGCGCGCGGCGACTTCGTGGCGCTGATGGGGCCGTCCGGATCCGGCAAGAGCACGCTGCTGAACCTGATCGCCGGCATCGACCGGCCCGATCGCGGCCGCATCGTCGTCGCCGGCACCGACATCGCGCGCCTGTCGGAAGGCGAACTGGCCGACTGGCGCGCGGCGAACATCGGTTTCATCTTTCAGTTCTACAACCTGATGCCGGTGTTGACGGCGTTGGAGAACGTCGAGCTGCCGCTGCTGCTGACCGACCTCACCCGGCGCGAGCGGCGCGAGCGCGCCGCGCTGATGCTCGAACTGGTAGGTCTGGCCGACCGCATGACGCACCGGCCGAACGAGCTGTCCGGAGGTCAGCAGCAGCGGGTGGCGATCGCGCGCGCCATCGTCAGCGATCCGCTGTTGCTGATCGCCGACGAGCCGACCGGCGACCTGGACCGCGCCGCCGCCGCCGACATCCTGCAGCTGCTCGACCGCCTGAATACGGAATTGGGCAAGACGATCGTGATGGTCACGCACGATCCGCGCGCCGCCGAGGCCGCGCATCACCTCGTCTATCTGGACAAGGGCCGCTTGACCGATACCAATCCGTTCGGTCACTGAACGGACCGGGCCGCGCCGTGTTTTTCTTGAAGCTCGTGCTGCGCAACGCGTTCCGCGCCCGGCTGCGGGCGGCGCTGACCGTGCTCGGCTTGGTGATCGCGCTGCTGGCGTTCGGATTGCTGCAGACGGTGGTCGGCTCCTGGTACGCGGGCGCCGACATGGCTTCCAGCAAGCGGCTGATTACGAGAAACAGCATTTCGCTGGTGTTTCCGCTGCCCGGCCACTATCGCGACCGCATCCGTTCGATCGACGGCGTGCGCGGCGTGGCGGTTTCCAACTGGTTCGGCGGCGTCTGGCGCGACGAGCGCAGCTTCTTCGCGCAGTTCGCGGTGGACGTGCCGAACTTCTTCGCGCTGTACCCGGAATTCGTGTTCCGTCCCGACGAATGGGCCGACTTCCTGCGCGACCGCCAGGGTTGCGCGATCGGGCGCCAACTCGCCGAACTGTACGGCTTCAAGGTCGGCGACCGGCTGCCGATCCGCGGCACGATCTACCCCGGCACCTGGGAATTCACCGTGCGCGCGATCTACGAAGGGCGCGACGAGGGCACGATCACGCGCCAGATGTATTTCCACTACGAGTACCTGAACGAGTGGCTCAAGCAGCGCTCGCCGCGCGCCGCCGACCGCGTCGGCGTGTTCATCGTCGAAGTCGATGACGCCGAGCGCGTCGCCGAGGTGGCGCGCGCGATCGACGCCGAGTTCGCCAACTCGCTCGCCGAGACGCTGACCGAGACCGAGAAGGCGTTTCAGTTGTCGTTCGTGGCGATGGTGGAGACGATCATCCAGGTGATCTCCGGCGTCAGCTTCGTCGTCATCCTGATCATCTTGGCGGTGGCGGCCAATACGATGGCGATGAGCGCGCGCGAGCGCCTGCCCGAATACGCGACGCTCAAGGCGCTGGGCTTCGGACCGCCGTTCATCGCCCGGCTGATCGCCGCCGAAAGCCTCGTGCTGGCCGCGCTCGGCGCGGTGCTGGCGATCGCGCTGACGGGGCCGGTGGCGCACGGCTTTTACGAAGCAGCCGGCAAGCAGATGTTCGTCGCCTTCGAGGTGGCACCGGCGACCTATGCCTGGCAGGCGCTGGCGGCGCTGGCGGTGGGGCTGCTGGCGGCGCTGGTGCCGATGGTGCGCGCCGCGCGCGTCGCCATCGTCGATGGTCTGCGGCACGTCGGCTGACGATGAAGCTGCCGCTCGCCTACGTCGCGCGCAACCTGTGGGTGCGCCGGCTGACCACCGTGCTGACCGCCGGCGGCATGGCGCTGGTGGTGTTCGTGTTCGCGGCGGTGCTGATGCTGGACGCCGGCTTGCGCGCCACCCTGG
>JAKANT010000281.1 GCA_021823635.1 Pseudomonadota bacterium | reverse complement strand
CGGTGACACCGCGCTCGGCGTCGACGACTACGACCACCGGCTGTACTGCTGGGTGCTCGAGCAGGCCAACCTGTCGCTGCTGCCGCCGGAGGACGTCCGTTTGCTGACCATGAAGGCGCGCGCGGCCAAGGAGGCCTTGTCGTCGCAGCCGCAGGCGATCCTGCAAGCGCGGCTGTCGAACCACAAGTGGGTCAACCTGACCATCGGCGTCGATGCATTCGCCGCGATGACGCAGCATCTGGTGCAAAAGACGCTGGATGCCACGCGCCGCGCCCTGCGCGACGCCGGATTGAAGCCGGCCGATGTCAAGGGCGTCGTTTTGGTCGGCGGTGCCACCCGCATGCCGCACGTGCGCAAAGCGGTGGCCGATTTGTTCGGCCAGCCGCCGCTCGCCGACATCGATCCGGACCAGGTGGTGGCGATCGGGGCGGCCATGCAGGCAAATCTGCTCGCCGGCAACCGCGCGGCCGGCGACGACTGGCTGCTGCTGGACGTGATTCCGCTGTCGCTCGGGCTGGAGACGATGGGCGGCCTGGTGGAGAAGATCGTGCCGCGCAACTCGACCATTCCGGTCGCGCGCGCCCAGGAGTTCACGACCTTCAGAGACGGGCAGACGGCGATGGCGATCCATGTCGTGCAAGGCGAGCGCGAACTGGTGTCGGACTGCCGCTCGCTCGCTCGCTTCGAACTGCGTGGCATCCCGCCGATGGCCGCCGGCGCGGCGCGCATCCGTGTGACGTTCCAGGTCGACGCCGACGGGTTGCTGTCGGTGTCGGCGCGCGAGACCACCAGCGGAGTGGAGGCGTCGGTGACCGTCAAACCGTCCTACGGCCTGACGGACGAGGAGGTGGCGCGCATGCTGCAGGAATCGATCGGCGCCGCGCAGGCCGACATGCAGGCGCGCGCGCTGCGCGAACAGCAGGTGGAGGCGCAGCGGCTGCTAGAAGCTTTGCGCGCGGCGCTGGCGGCCGACGCCGACCTGCTCGCGGAGGAGGAGCGCGCGGCGATCGAACGCGACATGGCGGCGCTGGAGAAAACGGCCGCCGCGGGCGACGCCGACGCGATCAAGGATGCGATCGAACGGCTGGCGCGCGCGACCGAGCCCTTCGCCGCGCGCCGCATGGACCGCTCGATCCGGGCGGCGCTCGCCGGGCATCGCATCGACGAATTCGCCGGATAGGAATGCCGAAGATCACCGTGCTTCCGCACGAGGAGCTTTGCCCGGCCGGCGCGACGATCGAGGCCGAGCCGGGCAAGAGCATCTGCGAAAACCTGCTGGCGAACGACATCGAGATCGAGCACGCCTGTGAGATGTCGTGCGCCTGCACGACCTGTCACGTCATCGTGCGCCAGGGTTTCGAGACGCTCGACCCGAGCGACGAGGACGAGGACGACCTGCTCGACAAGGCATGGGGCCTGACGCCGACCTCGCGCCTGTCGTGTCAGGCCGTGGTCAAGGACAAGGATCTCGTGATCGAAATCCCGAAATACACGATCAACCAGGTGAAGGAGGGCGGCCGATGAAATGGACCGATTCGCTCGAAATCGCCATCGCCTTGGCCGAACGGCACCCGGACGTCGATCCGCGCACCGTCAACTTCGTCGACCTGTACCGCTGGGTGCTCGAGCTGCCGGGCTTTGCCGACGACCCGAAGCGCTCCGGCGAGAAGATACTGGAAGCGATCCAGATGGCGTGGATCGACGAAGTGAAGTAGATCGCGCCGCGAGCGCCGTCAAAACTTTTGCGGCCGGAAAACGCCAACCGCGGCGGTGAACAAGGTCACCGCGTAATGCGGCGCGTAGTTCGCCAGCACGTGCGCGGCCAGCCGCTCGGCGACGGCTTCGTCGCAGATCACTTTCATCTCGATCGAGCGGTCCGCCTCCCACGCCGCCTCGCGCTCGCCGCGTTCGCCGCCGCCGCGCACCTCGGTGATCGTGTAGCCGTGGGCGCCGAAAGCGCGCGCGTCGCGCACCAGGGTGCGTTCCAGTGCGGCCTCGGCGATGATCACCAGCAGCGTTTTTGGGTGCAGTTGCATGTTCGGTACCTCAGCCGGCGAGCCAGCGCGCATACTGAAGATAGACCGGGATGCCGACGGTGATGTTGAACGGGAACGTCACCCCCAGCGCCACGCCGATCGAAAGCGCCGGATTGGCTTCCGGCACCGCGATGCGCATCGCCGTCGGCGCGGCGATGTAGGAGGCGCTGGCCGCAAGCGTGGCGAGCAGCGCGGTGCCGCCGACGCTCAGCCCGATCAGCCGACCGACCACGGCGCCGAGCGCGCCGAGCGCAAGCGGAGCGAGCACGCCGAAGAGAACGAGAAACGGACCGGCGCGTTTCAGGTCCCCCAGGCGTGCACCGGCCACCAGCCCCATCTCCAGCAGAAACACCGCGAGCACGCCCTTGAACAGATCGATGAACAGCGGCTCGATCGACTTCAGTCCCCCGGGGCCGGCGAGCGCGCCGATCGCCAGCCCCCCGAGCAACAGCAGTACGCTTTTGCCGAACACGACCTCGTGCGCCAATGCGCCCCAGGCTATGCGCTGCGGACCGCCGATGCGGGCCAGCACGATGCCGGTGACGATGCCCGGCGCTTCCATCAGCGCGACCAGCAGCGGCATGTACGGTTCGGCGGCGAGCCGGTGCTGCGAAAGCACGCTCAACGCGACGGCGAACGTGACCACCGAGACCGACCCGTAGTGGGCGGCGATCGATGCGGCATCGGCGCGCGCCAGCCGGCCGAGCCGCGTCAACAGAGGAAACAGCAGCAGCGGAATCGTTGCCCCCAGCGCAACGGCGGCCAGCGCCTGCGGCAGCACGGAGGCGAGCGGCTGCTGGGCGAGCTGCGTGCCACCCTTCAGCCCGATCGCCAGCAACAGATAGATCGACAGCGCTTCGTACAACGCTTCCGGCAGCCGCAGGTCGCTATTGGCCAGCCGCGCCAGCAGGCCGAACAGGAAGAACAGGACGACCGGATCGATCATGTCCGCCGCAGCAGCGCGTCCAACGTGACCAGCGCCGCTTCGAGCGTAAATTCGTCGCGCTCGATCGCCGCCAGCACGTCGGGAACGCTGCGCAGTTCGATGGCGGCCACTTCGCCGTCCTCGTTGCGCGGCTCGCAGTGCGCCGGCAATACGGCGTCGAAGACCTGCACCGACTCGATCAGGTAGCCCTCGCGCACCGGACGGCGCTCCACGATCAGCCCGCCGCGCGTCGGCGCCAAGCGCCCGAGGTCGAGCCCGGCCTCCTCCTTCGCCTCACGGGCCAGCGCATCGAGCTCGCTTTCGCCGGCGGCGACCATGCCGCCGACCAGGTTGTCCCACAGACCGGGGTCGATCGGCTTGTCGTCGGCTCGGCGCGCGACGTACAGCGCGCCGTCGGGCGCGAAAGCGTTCATGTGCACGGCGTGCGTGGCGATACCGAGCGGCCGGCACGCCGCGCGTTCGATCGTCGCCAGTGGCGCGCCGCCGGCAAGCGGCCGCACGTCGAGTCGCTCGTCGCGCCAGCCGGCGAGTAGACCCTGGTCGCGCAGCCGAGCCGCGATGTCCGCGAGCAACGCGCTGCGGGCGCCGAAATCCAAGCCTTCATCCCGCACGCGCAGCCCGTAGTCGTCGATCGCGCAGCGTCGCTCGCGGGCGGCGAGAAAGCGCGCGATCTTGGGCGTGGTCGATCCGATTTCCATTGCGCCAAGCCATACCTTCAGACGGCCCGCCGGCGCGACGTCGGCGCGCGCGCGCAGGCGCGCATTGAGCGCCCGCAGTCGCGCGCGGTCGAGCTTCATGTGCGTTCTTCCGGGCGCAGATGCGGGAACAGCAGCACGTCGCGGATGCTCGGCGCGTC
>JAKANT010000280.1 GCA_021823635.1 Pseudomonadota bacterium | reverse complement strand
GGCTCACCGTGCGCAAGCACAGCGACCAGCTGCTCACGTTGATCCTCAAAGGCCGCCGCAAGTCGGTCTACGCTGATCGCACCGAGATCACGGGCGCCGACGGTGGCGCGCTGGCAGTCAAGGACGAGACCACGCGCGCTGCGCGCATCGCGCACCTGCTGGAACAGGCGCAGCTGCGCAAGATCGCCGACGACATCGGATGACACCCGCCGAACTGCGCGAGCTGATGCCGTACCTGACGGCCGAAGAACGCGCCGAGTTTGAATCATTGCTTGCGCAGGACATGCGCGAACGCGTGTGGGTGCCGTTGCCTGGTCCGCAAACCCTGGCGTACGAGTCCACGGCCGACGTGATCGGCTATGGTGGCGCTGCCGGTGGTGGCAAAACAGACCTGGCCATCGGCAAAGCGCTGACGCAGCACAGCGTGGTGCAGATCTTCCGCCGCGAAGGCACCGAACTAAACGGCATCGTGGATCGCATGGCCGAAGTCATCGGCCACACGTCCGGTTTGTCGCGCCAGCATCCGGCTATTTGGCGCAAACCGTCGACACGCACGCAAGTCATCGAGTTTGGCTCCGTGCCGAACCTGGGCGACGAGGTGAAGTACCAGGGTCGCGCGAAGGATCTCCTGGTGCTGGACGAAGCGTCCAACTTCATGGAAACGCAAGCGCGATTCCTGATGGGCTGGGTGCGCACGACGAATCCCGACCAGCGCTGCCAAACGCTGATGTGCTTCAACCCACCGACCAGCGCCGAAGGCCGATGGATCGTCGCGTATTTCGCGCCCTGGCTGGACAAGAAACACCCAAAGCCGGCGATGCCTGGTGAACTGCGATACGTCGCGGTGATCGACGGTAAAGACGTGTGGGTCGATGGGCCCGAACCGATCAAGCATGGCGTCGAAACCATCACGCCCCAGTCGCGCACGTTCATCCCGGCGCGCATTGCCGACAACCCGTTCCTGATGGGGACCAACTACATGACCACGCTGCAGGCGATGCCCGAACCGTTGCGCAGTCAGATGCTCTACGGCGATTTCGACGCCGGCATGGAAGATAGCGAGTTTCAGGTCATCCCGACCGAATGGGTCGACGCGGCGATGGCACGCTGGCGCGATCTGTCGCCCAAACCGGTCATGGACGCCATGGGCGTGGACGTAGCGCGCGGTGGCAAGGATTCGACTGTCATCGCGCGACGTCACGGCCAGTGGTACGACAAACTCGTCAAGAAACCCGGCAAGGAAACACCGGATGGTCCGACGTGCGCCGGCGTAGCGCTGGCACACCTGCGCGACAATGCCGTGATTCACGTGGACGTGATCGGCGTCGGTTCCAGCGCATTCGACTCGCTCACCACGCTGGGCCAGGATGCTGTCGGCGTGAACGTGGCCGAGAAATCCACGGCACGCGACAAGTCCGGGCGCATGAGCTTCTTCAACCTGCGCAGCCAGCTGGTATGGCAATTCCGCGAGGCGCTGGACCCGGCCGCCAATACTGGCATTGCGCTGTCGGATGACCCCGAACTGAAAGCGGATCTCTGCGCGTTCACGTGGAAACTCAAGGGCAGCGCGATCTACGTGTGTTCCCGTGAGGAAGTCATCGACAAGATCGGTCGATCGCCGGATAACGCGAGCGCGGTATTCCTGGCGTCGATGGACACGCCCAAAGCAGCCGACATCAAGCGCAAGTACGCGCGACCGTCCCGTGGCGACTACAACCCGCTGCGCGCGGCCGATGACAGCGTGCGCCCCGTCGCGCAACGCGACTACGACCCGCTAGACTATCGCCATGGCCGTTAACATCGCCGTCGAAAGTGTGCGTACCCTCGCCGACAGCGGCGAGCTATGGCCGTTGCTGGAAGACCACCGCGACGAACTGACGACGAACAAGGCGCTGATGGAGCTGTCACCGGACTGGGGACGCTACATCGACTGCGAACGGGTCGGCGTGCTGTTCGTGCTCTCGGCGCGCGAAAACGAGCGCTTGATTGGCTATTCCGCCAATTTCATTGCCCCACACCTGCACTACAGCAAATTGCGCTACGCAAACAACGATCTGCTGTTCATCGCACGCTCGCATCGGCGCGGTAGCACCGGTTGGCGCCTGATCCGGGAAACCGAAGCCGAAGCTAAGCGCCGCGGTGCGCAGATGATGGTATGGCACGCCAAGCCGGGCACGTCGCTGGACATGTTGCTATCGCGTCATCCACACTACCGCGTGCAGGACATCATGCACAGTCGCATATTGGAGTGAGACGATGGGCATCTCCCCTACCATGGTCATGGCGGCGGCCGCCGTAGCTAGCGCCAGTGCGAGCGTCTATTCCGCGATGAACCAGCCGGGCGCGCCGAAGCCGCAAGACCCGGTGAAGTTGCAGGCCGCGCAGAACCCGAACGCGCAAACCGTGCGCGGCGCAGTAGCAGGCACCGGTCAGGGCGGCGGATCGCCGGGCATCGCGCAGACGTTCCTGTCCGGTACCGGCGGGGTGAACCCGTCACTGCTCCAGCTGGGCGGCAACTCGCTGCTGGGCGGTGGCTCCAGCGCGGGCAGCACGCCCACCGTACCGGGGATGGGCTGACGTGGGCCAGCCGACGCCGCAGGAGATCCGCACCCGGCTCGCAGCGCTGCGCACCGAGCGCGAGACGTGGCGCGCGCACTGGGCCGAGATCACGCAGTACCTGTTGCCGCGCAACGGGCGCTACTTCGTGCAGGACCGCGACCGCGGGTTCCGGCGCCACAACAACATCTTCGACAACACGGCGACCCGGGCGCTGAACACGCTGGCCGCCGGCATGATGTCGGGCATGACCAGTCCCGCGCGTCCATGGTTCCGCTTCGGCACGGTCGACCCCGACCGGCAGAAGTCGCAGGCGTCGAAGATCTGGCTGAACCAGGCCACGCAGATCACGCTGGACATCTTCGCCCGCGGCAACACGTACCGCGCGCTGCATGCGATCTACAAGGAGCTGGGAGCGTTCGGCACGGCCTGCTCGCTGGTCATCGACGACTATTCAGACGTCATGCGCCAGTACAACCTGACCTGTGGCGAATACTTCATCGCACAGGACTGGCGCGGCCAGGTCTGCACCGTCTACCGCGAGTTCCAGAAGACCGTCGGCGACGTGGTGGGCGAGTTCGGACGCGACCGGTGCAGCAACAGCACACGCGCGTTGTTCGACCGCGGGCAGCTCGACAAGTGGATCACGATCGTGCAGGCCATCGAGCCGCGCACGGACCGCGTGCCGGGCGACCCCGGCGCGATGAACATGGCGTGGCGCTCGGTCTATCTGGAGCAGGGAGCCGACAGCGACCAGACGCTGCGCGAGTCCGGGTTCAAGTATTTCCCGGCGCTGGCGCCGCGGTGGGATCTGGCCGGCGGCGACATCTACGGCAATTCGCCGGGCATGGACGCGCTGGGCGACATCAAGCAGCTCCAGCAGGAGCAGCTGCGCAAGTCGCAGGGCATCGACTACATGACGAAACCCCCGCTGCAGATGCCCGCCGGCATGAAGAACCGCGAGATCGACGCGCTGCCGGGCGGCATCAGCTACTTTGACACCACCGGGCAGCCGGGCGCGCGTAACCTGTTCCAGGTGCAGCTGGACCTGAGCCACCTGCTGAACGACGTGCAGGACGTGCGCGAGCGCATCAACGCGACGTTCTACGCCGACCTGTTCCTGATGATGGCCAACGACCAGCGCTCCGGCATCACGGCCACGGAAGTGGCGGAGCGCCAGGAGGAAAAGCTGCTGATGCTCGGGCCGGTGCTGGAGCGCTTGAACAACGAGCTGCTGAGCCCGCTGGTCGAAATGGCGTTTTCACGTGCGATCGAGCACGGGCTGTTGCCGCCACCACCGCC
>JAKANT010000279.1 GCA_021823635.1 Pseudomonadota bacterium | reverse complement strand
TTATGAGCCCGCGCTGGCCGCGGGCGTGGTGGCCGCCGGCGGCACGCTCGGCATCATGATTCCGCCGTCGGTGATTTTCGTGCTGTACGGCGTCATGACCGAAACCGACATCTCGCGCCTGTTCGCCGCCGGCATCGTGCCGGGCCTGTTGGGCGTACTGATGTACGCGGCCACCATCGGGCTGGTGGCCCGGCTGCGGCCGCAGGCCCTGCCGCGCGGGCGCGTGCACGGCTGGCACGAGCGCTGGGCCAGCCTGCGCAACGTCTGGGACACCGTGGTCCTGTTCTTGTTCGTGTTGGGCGGCCTGTACGGCGGATGGTTCCTGGTCGACGAAGCGGCGGCGGTCGGCGCTTTCGGCGCGCTCGCCCTCGGCCTGGTGCGGCGGCGCCTGGATGCGCGCGCCGTGGTGGCGTGCCTGCTGGAGGCGCTGCGCGTGTCGGCGGCGATCATGGTGATCGTGATCGGCGCCCATCTGTTCGGCTACTTCCTGACCATCACGCAGGCGACACAGAAGATCGTGACCTTCATGGTCGAGCTGCCGGTCGGCGCCTATGGCGTGCTGGCGCTGATCCTGCTCGGTTATTTCGTGCTCGGCGCGGTGATGGACGAGCTGGCGATGATCCTGCTCACGGTGCCGATCGTGTTTCCGGTCATCGTGCAGTTGGGCTTCGACCCGGTCTGGTTCGGCGTGATCGTCGTCATGGCGGTGACGCTCGGCCTGGTCTGCCCACCGGTCGGCATGAACGTGTTCGTGATCAACTCGATCGCGCGCGACATTCCGCTCGTGCGCATCTACGCCGGCACGCTGCCGTTCATCTGCGCCGACCTGCTGCGCCTGGCGCTGCTGGCGGCGTTTCCCGCGCTGTCGCTCACCCTGCCGCGACTGCTCGGTTGACAACGGGCGGCCGCGCGTAGCGCGCGATGAAGCGGCGGTCGATGCGGTCTTTCCAGCGCCACACCCACGCGCCCTCGGCGGACCACGGGCCCCAACTGGCCACCGCGTACTTGTCGCCCGCGCTGAGCAGATAAAGGGCGCGCTTCTGCGGCCGGTAGCGCACGAGCGGCCGGCCGGCCAGCGCGCGCCGCAGATTGCGCGCCAGCGGTGCTCCTGCGCGCACGGCGTAGACGCCGGACTTCGGCCGGCGGTGCGCCAGCATCGTCGCGCAATCGCCGGCCGCGAACACGAACGGATGCGAGGTCGATTGCAGATACTCGTTGACGGCGACGAAACCCGCTTCGTCGGTGGCCAGACCGCTGGCGCCGAACCACGGCGCGGCGGCGGCGCCGATGGCCACGATCGTGGCATCGGAGGTCAGCTCGCCACCGTCGGCGAGCAGCACCGTATGGCGGCCAATCTCGACCGCGTCGTCCTCGATCAGCCGCACGCCGCGCGCGTCGATCAGCCGCCGCAGGCGCGCGCGCACGGTGTGCGTCAGCGACGGCAGCAGCCCGGCGCGGCCCGCGACCAGTTGCACGCGCAGCGCGCACGGCACGGTCTGCGCCCGATGGGCGATCGCCAGCGCGAGCTCGACGCCGCCGGCGCCGCCGCCGATCACCGTCACGGTCTGCCCGCTCGCGGCCTCGGCGAAGTGCGCGAGCAGGCGCTGCCACTGCGCGATCAGCGCCTCGATCGGCCGCAGCGGGATCGCGTGTTGCGCCAGACCGGGGATCGCGTCGGGGTCGATCACCGGGCCGGTGTCGAGCGACAGTACGTCGAAGGGGATCGCCTCGGCCGCTTCGGTGTATGCGATCCGGTTTTGCAGATCGAGTCGCGCCACGTGGGCCAGATGCAGGCGCGCGCCGGCCGCCTGTGCCAGCGGCGCGAGCGCGATCACGCACTCCTCGAGCGCATAGTGGCCGGCGATCCAGCCGGGCAGCATGCCGGAGTAGACCTGGCGCGCGAACGGCGAGACCAGCGTGACGTCCACGTCCGCCAGCGGCTCGCGCGCGAAGCGCTCCAGCACGCCGACGTGCGCATGGCCGCCGCCCGCCAACAGCAGCCGCTTCATTCGCGCGCAAGGAGCACGTCGCCGAAAAACGCCAGCGAGCGCGCGCCCGTGTTGTCGCCGTCGGCCGAGATGCCGATCGCCGCCACGCGCGGCAGCGGGCCGCTGGCGGCCTCGGCCGGGAAGGCGCGCGCGAAGTCGGCGCGCAGGTCGCGCCGCTCTTCCCGCCACTCGGCGGCGGCGCCGTTTTGCAGCACCAGCATGCGCACCCGGTCGGTGTAGGCGTTCGGCAGCCATGTGCCGGGCGCGAGCCTGGCGTCCCACACGTAGCAGATCGCCGCGGCCGGCAGATCCGGGTCGAACAGCGCGCGGCCGAGGCGCACCGCCGTGCGATCGGCGAAGGAAAGGCGCGCCAGCGGCAGATCGAACAGCACGCACAGCCGCGCCGGCACGTCGTCGCCGTCCTTGCGCGTCAGGTCGGTGGCGGCGCTGAGCGCCTCCACGCGCCAACGCCAGCGCAAAATCGGCGCGGCCTCCAGGTCGGCGCGCAGCTCGTGCAGCAGGTTGGCGTACGACCCGTCGGCCTGCACGCGCAGCACGCGCGTGTCGTCGCGCGCGACGATCTCGAAACGGGTGTGCTTGGGGATTTTCGGCAGCGTGACGATGCGCCAGGGCGCGGGTGGCGCGCCGGGCGCGGCGGTGGAAAACGGCGTGATCGTTTGCGCCGCGGCCGCGCCAGCGGCGAGCGCGAGCGTCGCGCACGCGATCGGCCGCGCCAGCGCGAGGGCGGTGCGCACCGAAACCTGCCGAGCGCCCGCGTGGCGCGTCAGATCCAGCCGGCCGCCCGCGCGCGGGCGAGATCGGCGGGCGTATCCAGGTCCGGCAGCGGCGCCAGATAGAACGCGTTCAGTGCGCACGCTTCGATCGCCGCGCGTGTCGCGCTCATCACCGTCGATTCCCCCCACGCGATGCCCTCGAACAGCCGCGGCTGCGGCGCGTTCAACCCGATCAGCACGTAGCCGCCATCCTCGGCCGGGGCGACGACCACGTCGTGCGTGCGCAGCCGTTCGAACGCAAGCTGCAGGTGCTGCGCCGTGAGCGCCGGACAGTCGGTGCCGATCAGCACGCAGGCGCGAGCGCGTGCCAGTGTAGTCGCGAACGCGTGCGCCATTTTCGCGCCCAGATCCGCGCCTTGCTGCCGCGCGACCTCGACCGCCGGCGGCGCGGCGTAGTCGCCGCCGTCCAGCCACAGGCAGACGTGCGCGCCATCGACCGCGCATGCCTTGGCGAGCGTGGCCTCGATCAGCCGCGCCTGCAGCGCCGCCGCGCCGGCGCTGCCCAACGCCGGGATCAGCCGCGTCTTCACGCGGCCGGCCACCGGCGCCTTGGCGAACACGGCGATCTCGCGCATGGCGCCGCCGCGCGCTCAGCGCGGATCGCGGTAGCGCTGCGCCAGCTCGCGCGGGTCGGCGCCGAAGAAGTAGGCGAGCCGCAGGCGCCACATCAGCAGGATCGTGCGCCACACGCCGTGCCGCTGCCAGCGGCGGCCCGAGGTGACGACGCGTTCGCGCAGCGCGATCGGCCGCGACAGCCGCTTGGCGCGGCGCGAGAAATCGATGTCCTCCATCAGCGGGATCGGCGCGAATCCCTCCAGCGCGACGAAGCTGGAGCGCTCGACGAAGATGGCCTGATCGCCGGTGGCGATGCCGGTCGCGCGCGAGCGCCAGTTCATCAGGCGGGCGACCAAGCGCAGCCAGGGCGATTCGCCGTCGATCTCGACGTCGAAGCGGCCCCACACGCGCAGGCTATTCGACAGCGCCCGCAGCACGATGCGGTCCGCCTCGGGCGGCAGCACGGTGTCGGCGTGCAGAAACAGCAGCACGTCGGCCTCCGCCGCTTCCGGTGCGCGCGC
>JAKANT010000278.1 GCA_021823635.1 Pseudomonadota bacterium | reverse complement strand
GGCGCGGACATGGTCTTCATCACCGCCGGAATGGGCGGCGGCACCGGCACCGGCGCCGCGCCGGTGGTGGCGGAAGTGGCCAAGGAGCTCGGCATCCTCACCGTCGCGGTGGTGTCCAAGCCGTTCGAGTTCGAAGGGCCGAAGCGGATGAAAGTCGCCGAGGCCGGACTGGCCGAGCTCGAAGACAAGGTGCACTCGCTGATCGTGATCCTGAACGACAAGCTGCAGGAAGTGCTGGGCGAGGACGCCGAGATGCAGCAATGCTTCGAGGCCGCCGACGACGTGCTGCACAACGCCTGCGCCGGTATCGCCGAGATCATCAACGTGCCGGGGCTGATCAACGTCGATTTCGAGGACGTCAAGACCGTGATGAGCGAGCACGGCAAGGCGATGATGGGCACGGCGATCGCGAGCGGCCCGGACCGCGCCCGCATCGCGGCCGAGCAGGCGGTGGCCAGCCCGCTGCTCGAGGGCGTGGACCTCTCCGGCGCGCGCGGCGTGCTGGTCAACATCACCGCCACCGATTCGCTGAAGCTGCGCGAGACCAGCGTTGTGATGAACACGATCCGCGAATTCGCGGCCGAGGACGCGACCGTGATCTTCGGCGCCGTGCGCGACGACACGATGGGCGACAACCTGCGCGTGACCGTGGTCGCCACCGGCCTGGGTCGCGCCAACGCGAAAAAGCCGCCGCTGGCGATCGTCAAGGAAGGGTTGCGCACGGGTTCGGACAATCTGCCCGGCCCGACCCCCGCGCACGCCCCCGACTATGCGCAGTTCCAGATCCCGGCGATCTGGCGCAGCGGCGGCCGCGAAGCGGCGGTGGCGCGCGTGGCCGCTCTGGAGGAGGCCGGTACCGATCGGCTCGACATCCCGACGTTCCTGCGCAAGCAGGCGGATTAGGCGCAATCCGGTATGGCCGGGCGGCGGGCGCGATGCGGACGGCGCGCCGCGCCGCACGGATAATGCGGCCTATGCTGAAGCAACGCACTTTGAAAAGCCTGGTCCGAACCGTCGGCATCGGGCTGCACAGCGGCACCAAGGTCGAACTGGGGTTGCGTCCGTCCGCACCCAACACCGGCATCGTGTTCCGGCGCGTCGATCTCACACCGCCGGTGGAAATCCCGGCGCAGGCGACCGCCGTCGGCGACACCCGCATGGCCTCGACCCTGGACCGCGGCGGCGTGCGCATCGCCACGGTCGAGCACCTGATGAGCGCGCTCGCCGGGCTGGGCATCGACAACTGTTACGTCGATGTCGATGCGGCCGAGATCCCGATCATGGACGGCAGCGCCGCCAGCTTCGTGTTCCTGATCCAGTCGGCCGGCATCGTCGAGCAGGACGCACCGAAACAGTTCATACGCGTGCTGAAGTCCGTGTCGGTCGAGGACGGCGACAAGTGGGCGCGGCTCGAGCCGTACTTCGGTTTCAAACTGAAGTTTTCGATCGACTTCAACCACCCGGCCATCGACGTCACCGAACAGGTGGTCGAAGTGGATTTCGCGCGCGACGCCTACGTCAGCGCGGTGGCGCGCGCCCGCACGTTCGGCTTCGCCAACGAGGTGGAAGCGCTGCGCGCGGCGGGGCTGGCGCTGGGCGGCAATTTCGAGAACGCGATCGTGATGGACGAATACCGCGTGCTGAATACCGACGGGCTGCGTTCGGGCGACGAGTTCGCCAAGCACAAGGTGCTGGACGCGATCGGCGATCTGTACCTGATCGGCAAGCCGCTGCTGGCCGCCTACAGCGCACACAAGTCGGGCCACGCCTTGAACAATCGGCTGCTGCGCGCGCTGCTGGCGGACGCCTCGGCCTACGAGATCGCGACATTTGCCGACGAGGCGTCCGCGCCCGCCGCCTTCCTGCGGCCTGCGTTCGCCTGATCCGTGCCGATCTTTCGCGCACTGTTGATCGTCTTTGCGATCGCGGTCGCGATCTGCGTCGCGCTGTTCCTCGTGACCAGTGACCGCAAGTACCTCGGCTGGGCGGGCCGCCTTTTCATGGCCGGTCTGGTCGCCGCGGTGCTGTTCTTCGTCGTGCTCTTGCTCGAGCGGTTGGTCTGATCCCCGGCCTACCCGGTTTGGGCGAGGCGCCCGCGCAGTCGCTCGGCAAGGCGTGAAGCCGCCTCGCCGACCGGTGAGTCTGGAAAAGTTAGCGCAAGCTTCTCCGCCAAAGCCAGTGCTGCCTGGGGATTGAGTGGCGGCCCGGGCGGCGCGTCGCGCGAATGCGTGAGGCGCGCGTCGCTCTCCGGGCTTGAGGCGCGCATACGGTACGCCGTCCGCGCGGGTTGAAGGCGCACTTTGATTTCAGTAAGTTCAAACCCCTGCCGTTGTAGGGAAACGGTCAACTGCGGCAGACACTGACGCAGCTTGGCCGCCGCCGCAGCAGAAGAAGCCGTCAAGACGAGCGAGCGGTCCCGCAGCTCGCAGGCGCCCGGCGCCAGCGGGTCGAACGGCAGCGGCGCATCGCCCGCCGCGAGCGCGCGCGCGACGCGCTGCGAATCGGCGGCGCGCCGAACCAGGGCGGCGGCCGGCGATTCGGCCAAAGCCTGAGCGACTGACCGGGCGGCGTGCATGCGATGGTCGTGCGGCGCAGCCGCGAAGGATGAGTGCCGCGCTTCGGCGCGGCGGTGGCAGCGAGGAGGTTTGCGGTGCAGATTATCTTGGTCGACCGGCGCCTGTCACGCGCCCGAAGCATCGATCTGAGCCCGCGCTTGCTGATCGCAGCGGGTACCGGCGCGTTGCTGGTGATCGCGTTGGTGGCGATCGGCCTGTATGCGCTCACGTTTCGGATCGCGGCGGAAGTCCGCGTACCGTTGATCCAAGACCTGATCGGCCTTGTGTTGCGCGACGAATTGGCGCGCAACGAACAGTTCGTGCGCGACAACGTATCGGCGCTCGCCAAGCGTATGGGCGAGATGCAGGCGCAACTGATGCGGCTCGACGCGCTGGGCGAGCGCATCGCCAAGCTCGCCGGCATCCGGCCCGAGGAGTTCAACTTCAGGGAATTGCCCGGTCGCGGCGGCGCCGCACCGGTCGACGGACGGCCACTGACGTTGGAGGAACTGAAAAGCGAGATGGAGCGCATCGCGCGCGGCGTGTCGAGCCGGCAGGACTATCTGGACGTCATCGAATCGGAGCTTCTGGCCGCCCAAGTCAGGCGCGCGCTCCTGCCACAGAACACGCCGGTGTCCGAGGGTTTCGTCGGTTCCGGCTACGGCATGCGCACCGATCCGTTCACCGGCCAACTGGCGATGCACGCGGGGGTGGACTTCGCGGCGCCCGTCGGCACGCCGATCTTCGCCGCCGCCGGCGGGGTGGTCGCCAGCGCGGAGGCGCATCCGGTGTACGGCAACACGGTGACCATCGACCATGGCAACGACCTTTCGACCCTGTACGCCCACGCCAGCAAGATCGTGGTCAAGCCGGGCGACATCGTGCGCCGCGGGCAGAAGATCGCCGAGGTCGGCAATACGGGCCGCTCGACCGGCCCGCATCTGCACTTCGAGGTGCACGTCAGAGGCCAACCGCAGAATCCGTCGAAGTTCCTGCTTGCGCAAAAAGGCGACTCGCCGCTTGCCGGTCTGGCGTTTGCTCCCGCCAAGTCCGCGGCGCGCAGGCCCGAGCCCATGGCGGCGAACAAGGTCGCCGCTCCGGCGCCGCGCATCGACCTGCAAGGGCTCGTCGAACAGGCCCAAGGCGCCGCGAAAGCCGACTGAGCCCGTTGGCGTGGGCGCCTGCACCCGCGTGCAATAATTTCGCGTTACTGCGCCGTGGCTCGCGCCACGGCGCTTTTGCGCGCGGCGCCAGCGTGCGCCGCGCGTGCCGCTCGCGCGAGTTCCCGCCCCCATGATTTCGTCCATCCTCACGAAGATTTTCGAGATC
>JAKANT010000277.1 GCA_021823635.1 Pseudomonadota bacterium | reverse complement strand
CGCTTCAACGCCGAACTGGATCTGATCGAAGCCGAATTGCCCGCCGATGTCGACCCCGAATCTGAAGCGGCCGATCGCTATTTCGCGCATCTGCCGCTAGACGCCTACGCGGCGCACGACCCGGCGGAGTTCTTCGCCGTTTCGAGCGAAGCGTTCTTCGTCGATGCGGCGCGGCTGCAGTTGGCATTCCCCGAGTGGTACGCGCTGCTGGCGCGCTTCTTTCGCCAGGATCCGCTCGCGCCCGCTGCGGCGGGTTGACACGGCGCCCGCGTGAAACGGCTGTTGATCGTCTGGCACTCGATGACGGGCGGCGCGCGACAGATGGCCGAGGCTGCGGCACGGGCGGCAAGCGCCGAAGCGGACCTCGAGGTGCGCCTGCAGGCCGCCGCGCAGACGGGCGCGGAAGACGTGCTCGCCGCCGACGGCTATCTGTTCGTCACGCCGGAGAACCTGGCGTCGATGGCCGGCCTGATGAAGGACTTTTTCGACCGCATCTACTATGCGGCGCTGGAACGCATCGACGGCCGCCCCTACGCGATCCTCGTGTGCGCCGGCACCGACGGCAGCGGCGCGGTGCGGCAGATCCAGCGCATCGCGACCGGGCTTCGGCTCAAGCAAGTCGCACCGCCGCTGATCGTGCTGACCGGCGCGCAGACACCCGAGGCCATCCTGGCGCCGAAGACGATAGGCGCGGCCGATCTGGCCCGCTGCGCCGACACCGGAGCGGCGCTCGCGGCCGGGCTGGTCGCAGGCGTTTTCTGAAGCCGGGCGCGCGTCAGCCGCCAAGAAGGAAATCGCGCACCGCGGCGATCTGCTCTTCGTGCATCAGCATCGGCGCATGGCCCACACCCGCGAACTCCACCAGGCGCGCGCGTGGGCCGCGCTTTGTCATCTCCAGTGCCGTTTCGCGCGACAGCAGGTCGGATTCCGCGCCGCGCACCAGCAGCGTCGGGCAGCGGATGCGGTCGTACAGCTTCCACAGCGCCGCTTCGCTGGCGGCAGCGACCTCCGGCGTCATCGCCTTCAACGGCAGCGCGAGCTTCGGGTCGTAGTGCAGCACATAGCCGTCGCCCTCGCGCTTGACCACGCTCTCGGTCAGTTCGCGCCATTCGTCGCGCGAGCGCAGGCCGAAGGTGGCCGACACGCGCGCGATGTAGTCGACCGCCGCTTCAAAGTCGGCGAAGCGCGGCGCATTGCCGACGTAGCCGGCGATACGCGCCACCCCCTGCGCATCGACGCGCGGGCCGACGTCGTTGATGACCAGCTTGGCAATCGGCGTGCCCGGCTGGCCAGCGAGCGAAATCCCGATCAGCCCGCCCATCGAGGTGCCGACCCAGTGCACCGTGTCGACGTTCAGGCGCGCGATCAGCGTCACCATGTCGGCCACGTACTGCGGCAACCCGTAGTAGGCCGGATCGCGCAGCCAGTCACTTGCGCCGCGACCGACCACGTCCGGACAGACGACGCGGTAGCGGTCGGCCAGCGCCAGCGCCAGGCGGTGAAAATCGCGCCCGACGCGCGTCAACCCGTGCACGCAGATCAGCACGTTCGGGTTGGCCGGCTCGCCGTATTCCGCATAGGCCATCCGATGCAGGCCCGCCGGCGACAGGCACGACACGGTCGCGCGGCGCGGCGTTGCTTCGGCCATTTCAAGCTCTCTCCGCTGTCAGGATCGCGTGCGCGATTGTAGTCGGCTGGCATACTTGGTCCGGCTTTGACCAAGAGGATCGACATGCTGAAAGGAAAGACCGCGCTCGTCACCGGCTCCACCAGCGGCATCGGGCTCGGCATCGCCCGCGCGCTCGCCGCCGAAGGCGCGAACATCGTGCTCAACGGATTCGGCGACGCCAGCCACATCGCCGCCATCGAACGCGAACTGCGCGAGCGTGGCGTGCAGACGCTGTATCACGGCGCCGACATGAGCAAGCCGCGCGAGATCGAGGACATGATGCGCGCGGCCGAATCGGCCTTCGGCCGCATCGACGTGCTGGTCAACAACGCCGGCATCCAGCACGTAGCCAGCATCGAAGACTTTCCGGTCGAGCGTTGGGATGCGGTGATCGCGATCAACCTCAGTTCGGCCTTCCACACGATCCGCCTCGCGTTGCCGAAGATGAAAGCGGCCAACTGGGGCCGCATCATCAACATCGCCTCGGTGCACGGGCTGGTCGCGTCGGCGCAGAAAAGCGCCTACGTCGCCGCCAAGCACGGGATCGTCGGCCTGACCAAGGTGGTGGCGCTGGAGACCGCGCAAACCGGCATTACCTGCAATGCGATCTGCCCCGGCTGGGTGCTGACGCCGCTGGTGCAGAAACAGATCGACGATCGCGCCGCGCGCGACCGTCTGTCCAACGATGAAGCCCGGCGCGCGCTGCTGGGCGAAAAGCAGCCATCGCTTCAGTTCGTCACGCCCGAGCAGCTCGGCGCGCTGGCCGTGTTCCTGTGTTCGGACGCCGCCGCGCAAGTCCGCGGCGCGGCGTGGAACGTGGACGGCGGCTGGTATGCGCAGTAGCGCGGGTCAGCGGTAGGCGTTGCCGGAGGCGCGCGCCCCGGCGACGATGCGGCCGATGTCGCGCGAGGTGAGGCTGCGCAGGAAGGCCGCCAGCGCTGCGCGCTCGGCAGCCGTCAGACCGAGCGGTGCGAGCAGTCGGCTTTTGCCCGGGTTGTCCACCCCGCCGGCGTCGTAGAAAGCCACGACGTCTTCGAGCGTCGCCAGCGAACCGTCGTGCATGTACGGCGCCGTCAGTGCCACGTTGCGCAGCGACGGCGTCTTGTAGGCCCAGCGGTCGGCCGGATCGAGCGTGACTTCGAAGCGCCCGAGATCGGGCTGCGGCCGCTCCGACACCGCGTCGAGCGCCCGGGCGGCGATCTCGGTCACGACACCCGGCGCCAACTCGACGCGGATGCGCTCCGGCGCGCCGTAGGCGCGCCGCCAGCCGACGCCGCTGTTGTGAAACCCGAAGTCCGAAAACAGCGCGGTGCGCTCGCCCACGGTATGGCAGACGGCGCAGCGCGCCTTGCCGACGAACAGCCGGAATCCCGCCTGCTCGACCTCGGTCAGCGCCCCTGCCTCGCCGCCGTATCGCCAGCGGTCGAAGCGCGAATCGCCTGCCAGCAGCGAACGCTGGTAGGCGGCCAGCGCCTGTCCGATCGTTTCCATCGTCGCCCCCCGGCCGTCGAACGCTCGCTCGAAGGCGCCGCGGTAATCCGGCAGCGCGCGCAGCCGCGCGATGACATGGCCGACGGACGGGTTGGCCATTTCGTTCGCGGCCAGCAATGGCCCCCAGACCTGCGTTTCGAGCGTGTGCTCGCGGCCGTCGTGAAACAGCAGCGGGTGGTAAGCGACGTTGAGCACAGTCGGCGCGTTGCGCCGCAGGCTGCGGCCCTCGAAGCCGAGCGGCGTGGCCAGTTCGTTGGACGTAAACCCCTGCTCGGGCACATGGCACATCGCGCACGACATGGTGCCGTTGAACGACAGCCGGCGATCGAAGAACAGCTTGCGGCCAAGTGCGACCTTGGCGGCCGTTTGCGGGTTGTCCTTCGGCACCGGCACCGGTGGCAGGCCGAGCGGCTGCGCCGCCGCGGTCGTCCACGCCACCGCGAGCGCACGCAGCCAAACGCGGATGGCGCGCGTCATCTGCCGCGGCGTCGTTCCAGGATCAGGGTTTCGATGTCGTTGAGCACGACATCGGGGAACAGGAACGCCGGCGAGTAGATTTCGCGCACGAAGCCCTGCGCGTCGATCAAGAACACCTTCAGCGTGTGGTGGATGGTGCGCGTGGGTCGGCCGCCTTCGTCGACCTCGACCACCGCGTCTTGTCCGAGCCCATCCAGCAACGGCATCAGCTCGGCCACCGACCGGGTGGTCAGGAATTTCCATTCGAGGCCGCC
>JAKANT010000276.1 GCA_021823635.1 Pseudomonadota bacterium | reverse complement strand
GTCGGCGTCGATCGCCCGCAGCGGATGTTCGCGCTGTTGTCGCCGGCGGAGGTCGATGCCGCCGCGCGCCAGCAATACCTGCAGATCGTGCAGGGCGCGGAAAAGAAGGGGGCGCTGAATCCGGACAGCCGGCAGACCGAACGCGTGCGCGCGATCGCGCAGCGGCTGATTCCGCACACCGCGGTGTTCCGCGACGACGCGCCGCGCTGGCAATGGGAGATCAACGTCCTGAAGGTGGATCAGGTGAACGCCTGGTGTATGCCGGGCGGCAAGATCGCCGTCTATACAGGCTTGATCGAAAAGCTTGCCGTCACCGATGACGAATTGGCGGCCGTGATGGGGCACGAAATCGCGCACGCGCTGCGCGAACACGCGCGCGAACGCATGGGCCGGCAGATCGGCACCGCGGTCGGTTTGAGCTTCATCGAGATCCTGACCGGCGTCCAATTGGGTGACGTCGGGCAACTGCTGGCGCAGAGCATGTTCGTGCTGCCCAACAGCCGCGAGAACGAACAGGAAGCCGACCGCATCGGCGTCGAACTGGCTGCACGCGCAGGCTTCGACCCGCGCGCCGCCATCAGCCTATGGAAGAAGATGGCCGGGCAGGGCGGCGCCCAGCCCCCGCAATGGCTGTCGACGCACCCGTCGCACGAGACGCGCATCCGCGACTTGGAAACGGTCTCGCAGCGCGTGCTGCCGCTTTATCAAAGGGCGGTGCAGAAGTAGCGGGGCTTAACCGAGCACCAGATCGACGTTCGCCGTCACCCGCGTACCAAGCGCGAGCGGATGGCGTGCCGCGGTCGGCACCCGATTGAGCGCTAGCGCGGCGCGTTCGACCGCGCTCAGCCGTCGATACAGGAAATCGCGTTCGTTGCCCGGATGATTCGGCAGGTACAACTGCGTGGCGAGCGCGCCCTCGGCGGGGGATTGCACGCGCACGTGGATGTGCGGCGTGCGGCCCGGATAGGGCACCGGTTCGATGGTGCGAAAGTGGAACGCGCCGTTGGCGTCCGTGCGGGCTTGACCGTAGCCCTGGAAGTACGGATCGCGTTCGCTCTCGGCGCCGCCGTCCGGGTGGTGGTACACGGCGTTGGCGTCGCATTGCCAGATTTCCACTAGCGCTCCTGCCACGGGTCGCCCGTGGCGCGTGAGCACGCGGCCGGTGAGATAAAGCGGCGTGCCTTTGGTCAACACGCGCTCGCCCTGCACGGTCAGCAGGTCGGCGTCGATCTGCGCCGGCCGCTCGGCCGCCGAGCGCGGATAGAACGGGCCGAGCGTCTGCGCCGGTGTGACGGCAAGTTCACGCGCCTGCGAGCGCGCGACCTGCGGCGCCAGCGGCGCGAGGCTCAATGCCGCCAGCGCATGACGGCGCGCCAGCAGTGCACGGTTGTTCGGCCGTTTCGACATCGGGCTCGACCTCCAGTTGGTGCCGACGCGCGTCAGACTGCGCGGTCGCACCGCGGTTCCGCACAGGCGCGCCAGCGTCGATGACGCACTGCGATGGCATAATCCGCGTCTGCCTTCAGGCTGTCGGCCGACGCCGGCAGCACCGCCCGCGCCGTGGCCAAGACCCTCTACGACAAGCTCTGGGACGAACACGTCGTTCACGTCGAACCCGACGGCACGACGCTGCTCTACATCGACCGTCACCTGGTGCACGAAGTGACGAGCCCGCAAGCGTTCGAAGGGCTACGCCTCGCGGGCCGCACCCCTTGGCGCGTGTCGTCGATCGTCGCCACCGCCGATCACAACACGCCGACCACGGGGTGGGAGCGGGGCCTGGAGGGAGTGGCCGATGCGGTCTCGCGCGAGCAGATCGTGACGTTGGACGCCAACATCCGCAGGTACGGGGCCGCGGCGTACTTTCCGTTTCTGGACGAGCGCCAAGGCATCGTGCACGTGATCGGTCCGGAGCAGGGCGCCACGTTGCCCGGCATGACGGTCGTGTGCGGCGATTCGCACACCAGCACGCACGGCGCGCTCGGCGCGCTGGCATTCGGCATCGGCACCTCCGAAGTCGAGCACGTGCTGGCCACCCAGACGCTGCTCACCAAAAAGTCGAAGAACATGTTGGTGCGCGTCGAGGGTGCGTTGCCGCCCGGCGTGACGGCCAAGGATGTCGTGCTGGCCGTGATCGGCCGCATCGGCACCGCGGGTGGCACCGGCTGCGCGATCGAGTTTGCCGGCTCCACCATCCGTGCGCTGTCGATCGAAGGGCGCATGACGATCTGCAACATGGCGATCGAAGCCGGTGCGCGCGCCGGACTCGTGGCGGTAGACGACAAGACCATCGAATACGTGCGCGGCCGGCCCTTCGCTCCGGCGGGCGCCGACTGGGAGCGGGCGGTCGCGCATTGGCGCACGCTGCACTCGGATCCCGGTGCGGTCTTCGACAGGACGGTCGAAATCGACGCCACCGCGCTGAAACCGCACGTGAGCTGGGGCACGTCGCCGGAAATGGTGACGACGATCGACGGCCGGGTGCCGGATCCGGCGCAAGAGTCCGACCCGGTCAAGCGCGAGGGCTACGAGCGCGCGCTCAAGTACATGGGGCTTGCGCCCGGCACGCCGATCGCCGAGATCGCCGTCGACAAGGTCTTCATCGGCTCGTGCACCAACTCGCGCCTGGAAGATCTGCGCGCGGCGGCCCAGGTGGTACGCGGCCGGCGCGTGGCGCGCAACGTCAAGCTGGCGCTCGTGGTGCCCGGTTCCGGTGCGGTGAAGCGTCAGGCCGAGCGCGAAGGGCTGGACCGCATCTTCAAGGAGGCGGGCTTCGAGTGGCGCGAGCCCGGCTGCTCGATGTGCCTCGGCATGAACGCCGACCGGCTCGAGCCCGGCGAGCGCTGCGCCTCGACGTCGAACCGCAACTTCGAGGGGCGGCAGGGCGCCGGCGGGCGCACGCATCTGGTCAGCCCGCCGATGGCGGCGGCCGCGGCGATTGCCGGCCGCTTCGTCGACGTGCGCGAGTTGCTGCCGGCGGGAGCGTAGATGCAGCCGTTCGTTTCCCATACCGGACTGGTGGCGCCGCTGGACCGCGCCAACGTCGACACCGACCAGATCATCCCGAAGCAGTTTTTGAAGTCGATTCGTCGCACCGGCTTCGGCCCGAACCTGTTCGACGAATGGCGCTATCTGGATCGCGGCGAACCCGGCAAGGACAACTCGACCCGGCCGCTGAACCCCGACTTTGTGCTGAATCGGCCCCGCTACCGCGGCGCTTCGATCCTGCTTGTGCGCCGCAACTTCGGGTGCGGCTCGAGCCGCGAACATGCACCGTGGGCGATCGCCGAATACGGCTTCCGTGCGCTGGTGGCGCCGAGTTTCGCCGACATCTTCTACAACAACTGTCTGAAGAACGGTCTGCTGCCGATCGTGCTCGACGAGGCCGTCGTCGATCGTCTGTTCCGCGAAGTCCAAGCGACCGAGGGCTATGCGCTGACGATCGATCTGCCGTCGCAGACCGTCACGACGCCGAGCGGCGAGGTGCTGCGCTTCGACGTCGACCCGTTCCGCAAAGAGTGCCTGCTCAACGGCTGGGACGACATCGGCCTGACGTTGCGCCACAAGGACAAGATCGCGGCGTTCGAGCGCGAGCGGCTGGCGCGCTTCCCGTGGCTGGCGAAGTCGCCCGCGGCATGAAGATCGCCGTTTTGCCTGGTGACGGTATCGGCCCGGAGATCGTGGCCGCGGCCGTCAAAGTGCTGCAAGCGCTCGATGAGCGCTTCGAGCTGGAGTTCGCCGATGTCGGCGGCGCCGCGTACGAGGCGCACGGCCGGCCGTTGCCCGAGGCCACACTGAAGCTGGCGCGTGAAGCCGACGCCGTCTTGTTCGGGGCGGTCGGCGACTGGAAGTACGACAAGCTCGAGCGCGCGCTGCGCCCGGAGCAGGCGATCCTCGGCCTGATCG
>JAKANT010000275.1 GCA_021823635.1 Pseudomonadota bacterium | reverse complement strand
TCCGATCTGCGTCGAAGGGCTGCGTGTAGAAGCCGGCGAGCGGGATTGCGGCGACACCGTGCCGCGTGATCAGGCGCTCGACGAAGCGTGCCTCCGGGGCATCGTCGATCGCCGCGTAACTGGCGAGCACGAAGTAGGTGCCGGCGCAGGTAAGCGGCTGCAGCCGGCTGGCGCGCAGGCCGGCCACGAACAGATCGCGCTTGGCCTGATAGAACTGCGGCAGCCGCAAGTAAGGCTCTGGATCCCGCAGGTACGCGGCCAGCGCGTGCTGCGCCGGCGTGTTGACGGCGAAGACCAGGAACTGGTGCACCTTGCGGAACTCGGCGGTGAGCGCCGCCGGCGCGCACGCATAACCGATCTTGAAGCCGGTGGCGTGAAACGTCTTGCCGAAGCTGCCGACCAGAACCGCGTGCGCGGCCAGCAGCGGCGAGCGTGCCACCGACTGGTGCGGCCGGCCATCGAACACGATGTGTTCGTACACCTCGTCGGAAACGAGCAGCACGCCGGTGGCGGCGACGATCTCTTCCAGCGCGCGGACGTCTTCGGCCGCCAGCGTGCGGCCGGTCGGGTTGTGCGGGAAATTGAGCATCAGCAGCCGGGTGCGCGGCGTGATCGCGCGCCGCACGCGCTCCCAGTCGGGCGCGTACTGGCGCTGGTGGTCGAGCGCGACCGGCACCGGTATGCCGCCGGCGAGCGTAATGGCCGGGATATAGCTGTCGTACACGGGTTCGAGCACGATCACTTCGTCGCCTGGCCGCACCAGCGCCGCCACCGCGGTGAAGATGGCTTGCGTGGCGCCGGCGGTGACGGTGATCTCGGTGTCGGCGTCGTAGCGGCGGCCGTACAGCCGTTCGATCTTGGCGCCGATCGCCTCGCGCAACGCCGGCACGCCGGTCATCGGGGCGTACTGGTTGTGTCCGGCCTCGATCGCCTGCGCGTACGCCTGTTTGAGCCGCGGGTCGCAGTCGAAATCCGGAAAACCCTGCCCGAGGTTGACCGCGCCGTGCTTGGTCGCCAGCGCCGAGATCACGCTGAAGATGGTCGTGCCGACCCCGGGCAGCTTGGAGGGGCCGAGACGCTGCGGCTGAGTGACCGGGTCGCGCATGGGCTTTGCTTGCGTTGGCGCCGCATTGTACGGAGCGCACGCTGCGCCGACGCAACAGGCGCCGAATCGAGGCAAGGAGGCGCGGGGCACGTGGCAGACTGCGCGGCTCGTATCGTTCGCTGCACCGATGATCGTCGCCGTCGGCTCCAAGGTTCGCCTGCGCCTGGCCCAACCGGCGGATCGCGAGCGCGCCTACGCATGGTTCGCACACTCCGATCTGACGCCGGACTTCGTTGGCCCGCCGTTTTATCCCGACTGCCCGGTGCCGAGCTTCGAGTCGTTTTGCGAGGCGTATCTGCCGTTCTGTTTCGACGGCACGCGGCCGTTCGATGGTCGCGCGCTCGTGATCGAGGCCGGCGACGTCGACGTCGGTTTTCTGAACCATGGCCCGGTATGCCTGCTGCACGAGGTGGCCGAAATCGAACTGTGGTTGGCCGCGCGCGCGTTCACCGGCCGGGGTTACGGCTCCGAGGCTCTGGCGCTGGCGTGTCAGTGGATGCAGCGCACCTACGGCGTCGATCGCTTCGTCGTGCGGCCGTCGCGCCGCAACGTGCGCGCACTGCGGGCGCTGCGCCGCGCCGGCTTTCGCGAAAGCGATCTACCCGCGGAGCAGGTCGTGCACGCGCTCAACCTGGCGCCCGGCCGCTATGCGGACGAGGTGCCGCTGTTCCGTGCGCTGGAGCCGCCGCCGGCGGCGCTCGACCCCTTGCCCGGCCACGTCTACGTCTTCGTCGACAGCGAGTTCACCAGTCTCGACGAGCCGCGCCTGATCAGTCTGGGCGCGGTGGCCACGGACGGCGCGGCGTTCTATTGCGAACTGTCGGACTGGCCGCGCGATGCGGCGAGCCCGTTCGTGCGCGAACGCGTGCTGAGGCTGCTCGACGGCGACGCCGTTCCGCATCCGGTGGCGGCCGAGTCCTTCGTGCGCTGGCTCGCCGATCGCGCGGCGCGCGGCCCGGTGACGCTGGTCTCGGATTCGGGGTTCGATCGCTGGGCGCTGGCGGATCTGCTGAGCAGCGAGCAATTGCCGTCGGGGTGCTCGTGGTTGCGCGTGCCGGTGGCCGTCGAAGATGTGGACGCGGTCGCTGCCGCGGCTGGGCTGCGCCGCCACCATGCGCTGGACGACGCGCGCGCGCTGATGCGCGCGCTGCTGCCGCAACGCTGAGGTCAGGCACAGTTCAGCACCGCGGCGCCGTCGAGCGCGCCGGCGCGCACGGCCGCAAGCGCTTCGTTGGCGCGGTGAAGCGGGAACACTCGAACGTGCGTGCGCAGCTGCGCGCGCGCGGCGAGCGGCAGGAACTCCTCGCCGTCGGCGCGCGTCAGGTTGGCGACCGAACGCACGGTGCGCTCACCCCACAGTAGCGCATAGTCGAACTGCGGAATCGGGCTCATGTGGATGCCGGCGCAGACGACCGTGCCGCCTTTGCGCGTGGCGGCCAGGGCGGCCGGCACCAAGGAACCCACCGGCGCGAAGATCAACGCCGCATCGAGCAGCGACGGCGCGGGCTGCGTCGAATCGCCGGCCCACTGGCAGCCCAGCGCACGAGCGAATGCTTGGCTCGCCGCGTCGCCCGGGCGCGTGAACGCGAACACCGTGCGGCCCTGCCACAGCGCGAACTGCGCGATCAGATGCGCGGCCGCGCCGAAACCGTAGAGGCCGAGCACGTCGGCCGTGCCCGCCAGACGCAGCGCGCGGTAGCCGATCAGCCCCGCGCACAACAGCGGGGCGGCGTGCGCGTCGTCGAACGCCTCGGGCAGGGCGAAACAGTAGTCGGCGCGCGCCAGCGCGTACTGGGCATAGCCGCCGTCGCGCGTGTAGCCGGTGAATTGCGGCGCGTCGCAAAGGTTCTCCCGCGCCGAGCCGCAGAAGGCGCAGACGCCGCAGGTGGCGCCGAGCCAGGGCACGCCGATGCGTTCGCCGAGCCGCCAGCGCGTGACCCCGCTGCCGAGGGCCTCGACGCGACCGACGATTTCGTGCCCGGGAACGAGCGGGAGCTTCGGTCCCGCCAGCTCGCCGTCGACCACGTGCAGATCGGTGCGGCACACGCCGCAATGCGAGACGCGCAGCAGCACCTCCCCCGGCCCCGGATCGGGCAGCTCGAGCCGGCGCGCGACCAGCGGAGCGCCGGCCGCTTCCAGCACCATCGCCTGCGCGGAGGTCATTGCAGGTCCAGGGCGTGCGCGCGCAGTTGCTCGAGTGTCACCACCTCGAGCGCGCGCTCGTGGCAGGCGGTCAGTACGACCGGCGGTGCGCAGCCGGCGTCGAGCGCCTCCTTCCAGCGCGCGGCGCACAGGCACCAGCGGTCGCCGGGCTTCAGGCCGGGAAACTCGAACTCCGGCCGCGGCGTGGAGAGGTCGTTGCCGCGCGAGCGGGTGAATCGCAGGAATTCCTGCGTCATCTGCGCGCATACGGTGTGCGACCCCACGTCCTGCGGGCCGGTGTGGCAGTAGCCGTCGCGGTAAAAACCGGTACGCGGCCGCTCGCAGCAGCAGGCGAGCGGGCCGCCGAGCACGTTGCGGGCTGAAGAAGGCTGATTCGCGTCGCGCATTTTCTCCCCTCTCACTGCGGCTGCGCCGTGCGCGGCAGGCGCGCGGCGGTCGCCTCGATCCACGGCGCGGCGTCGTCGAGCAGCGCGCCGACGGCGCGATTGATCGCGGCCGCGCCGGCCGCGGCGTTCGCCGCCTCGGCTGGCGCGGAATGGACGAACTGCCGGCGGCCGAGCAGCCGGCGCGCGCGCCGCTCGATGACTTCGATCGTGGCTTCGATGCGGCCGACACCGGCGCCTCCCGCCGACAGGTCGTGCACCGCCTCGGT
>JAKANT010000274.1 GCA_021823635.1 Pseudomonadota bacterium | reverse complement strand
GTGACGCCGCGCTGTCCGCACTTCGGGCTGCGGGCGGGCGCCTGCGGCGGCTGCTCGATGCAGCATCTGGAGCCGCGCGCGCAGTTGGCCATCAAGCAGCGCGCGTTGGAGGACAGCCTGTGGCATCTGGCGCGGCTGCGGCCGGAAGTGGTGCTGCGGCCGGTCGCCGGGCCGGCTTGGAACTACCGGTACCGCGCGCGGCTGTCGGTGCGCTTCGTGCCGAAGAAGGGCGGGGTGCTGGTGGGCTTTCACGAGCGCGCCAGCAGCTTTGTGGCAGACATGCGCGAGTGTCACGTGCTGCCGGCGGCGGTTGGCGCGTTGCTCGTGCCGCTGCGCGAGCTGATCGGTAGCTTGACGATTCGCGAGCGCTTGCCGCAGATCGAGCTGGCGGCGGCCGACGAGCCGCAGGGCACGCGTTACGCGCTCGTGCTGCGCGTGTTGCAGCCGCCGTCGGCGGCCGATCTGCGGGCGCTGGCGGAGTTCGAGCAGCGGCACGGTATCGAGTTCTGGCTGCAGCCCGGCGGGCCGGATACTGCGGTGCCGCTGCGCGCGGATCGGCCGCGCACGCTGCCGCTGCGGCTGGGCGAGCAAGAGGTCACGCTTCCGTTCGCCCCCACCGATTTCACACAGGTCAACCCGCCCGTCAACGAAGTTCTGGTGCGGCGCGCGCTGCGACTGCTCGACCCGCAGCCCGGCGATCGCGTGCTCGACTTTTTCTGCGGCCTCGGCAATTTCACGCTGCCGCTGGCGCGACGCTGCGCGCACGTCACCGGCATCGAAGGCAATCGCGCCCTGGTCGAACGCGCCCGCGAAGCGGCCGCGGCGCATGGGTTGCAGCAGCGCGCAACCTTCGTCGTGCGCGACCTGTTCGAGTGGAGCGGCGCGGACTGGGACGAGCTCGGCCGCGGTGTGGACGCAGTGCTGCTCGACCCGCCGCGCGAGGGCGCGCTCGCCGTCGTGCGCTCGCTGGCGGCGGCGACGCGGCGGCCACGCCGCATCGTGTACGTGTCGTGCAACCCGGCCACGCTGGCACGCGATTGCGCCGTGTTGTGCCATGAGGGCGGCTGGGTGCTGCGGGCTTCGGGCGCGGTCAACATGTTCCCGCACACCTCGCACGTGGAATCGATCGCCCTGCTCGAGCCGCGTTTGTCGGCGGCCGGCGGCGCTGTCGCGTGTTAACATCGCGGCCCCGCGCAAGGCCCTAATTTATCGAGGTTTTCGCAAGCCTTGCCCGCTGGCGGGCCGCGTTTGCGGCGCCACGCCTCCCACTGTACTGGAACGATTCATGGCGATCGAAAGGACCCTTTCCATTATCAAGCCCGATGCCGTGGCGAAGAACGTCATCGGTCAGATTTACTCGCGCTTCGAGCAAGCCGGGCTCAAGATCGTGGCCGCGCGCATGCTGCACTTGTCGCGCGCCGAGGCCGAGGCGTTCTACGCCGTGCATCGGGAGCGGCCCTTCTTCAAGGCGCTGGTCGATTTCATGGTGTCGGGCCCAGTGATGGTGCAAGTGCTCGAGGGCGAGAACGCGATCGCCAAGAACCGCGACCTGATGGGCGCGACCGATCCCAAGAAGGCCGCGCCCGGGACCATTCGCGCCGATTTCGCCGAAAGCATCGACGCCAACGCCGTGCACGGCTCCGACGGGGCGGAAACGGCGCGTGCCGAGATCGCGTTCTTCTTCCCGACCATGAATATCTATTCGCGCTGAGCGTTCGATGACGCGCGTGAACCTGCTCGGCCTGGATGGCGCCGCGCTGACGGCCTTCGTCGCCGCGCTCGACGAGAAGCCGTTTCGCGCGCGCCAGCTGCTGCGCTGGATCCACCAGCGCGGCGCGAGCCGGTTCGACGCCATGACCGACCTCGCGAAGTCGCTGCGCGGCAAGCTCGCCGACTGCGCCGAAGTGGCCGCGCCGGCGGTGCTGCGCGACAGCACGGCGGCCGACGGCACCCGCAAATGGTTGCTCGACGTCGGTGGCGGCAACGCGATCGAAACCGTCTTCATCCCGGAGCCGGACCGCGGCACGCTGTGCGTGTCGACCCAGGCCGGCTGTGCGATGGGCTGCGCGTTCTGCGCCACCGGTCATCAGGGCTTCAACCGCAACCTGAGCACGGCCGAGATCGTCGGCCAGTTGTGGCTGGCAGAACACGCGCTACGCGCGGGCAGCGGGGAGCGCGCGATCAGCAACGTGGTGCTGATGGGCATGGGGGAGCCGCTACAGAACCTCGACGCCGTGGTGCCGGCGCTGCGACTGATGCTCGACGACGACGCGTACGGACTGTCGCGCCGGCGCGTGACGGTGTCGACCAGCGGATTGGTGCGGCAGATGGACAAGCTGGCCGCGCAGTGCCCGGTGGCGCTGGCGGTGTCGCTGCACGCGCCGAATGACGAGTTGCGCGACCGGCTCGTGCCGCTGAACCGCAAGCATCCGCTGCGCGAGCTGCTGGCCGCGTGCCGGCGCTATCTGCGCGCGGCACCGCGCGACTTCATCACGTTCGAATACGTGATGCTGGACGGGGTCAATGACAGCGATGCGCACGCGCGCGAGCTGGTGGCGCTGGTGGACGATCTGCCGTGCAAGTTCAACCTGATCCCGTTCAACCCGTTTCCGGGCACCACGCTGCGCCGCTCGAGCGCGCAACGCATCCGCGACTTCGCTCGCATCTTGATGGACGCCGGTTTCGTCACCACCACGCGCCGCACGCGCGGCGACGACATCGACGCCGCCTGCGGTCAACTCGCCGGCGAAGTGCGGGACCGCACGCGGCGCAGCGCGTCGCGGCTGCCGTCGGTGGTGCTGGCCGGTTGAGCGACCCATGAAGTGCTCTGCGTACGCCGCCCCGTGCGCCGTGCTGGCTGCGGCGCTGGCCGCGCTCGCGTCCGGCTGTACGACGACCACCGAGGTGGACGGCCGGCCGGTTGCCGCGGCGAAGACGGCCGCCGCCGCGACCGAGGCCGACGCGCGCAAGCGCGCCGCGATCCGCCTGCAGCTCGCGGCGACCTATTACCAGAAGGGCCAGTTCACGATCGCCTTGGAAGAAGTGCAGCGGGCGCTGCAGATCGACCCGGAGTACGCGGACGCATACTCGCTGTTGGGGCTGATCAACATGGACCTCGGCAAGCGCGGCGAGGCCGACGCCAACTTTCAGCGCGCGCTGCGGCTGGACGGCGACAACGGCGAGATCCTGAACAACTACGGCTGGTTCCTATGCCAGAGCGGTCGTGAGCGAGAATCGATCGACTATTTCCGTCGCGCCGTTGCCAGCCGGGTGTACGCCACGCCGGCGATGCCGATGCGCAACGCCGGAATCTGCTCGCTGCGCATCGGCGATAGCAAGGCGGCGGAGGAGTTCCTGCGGCGGTCCTTCGAACTCGATGCGTCGAACCCGATCACCAAGTACCACCTGGCGCAGCTGTACCTGAAGAATCGGCAGCTCGAGCGCGCACGCTTCTACTACGGTCTGCTGCCGCGCGGCGCGGAGGCGAGCGCCGAGATCCTATGGCTCGGGCTGCGACTGGCGCGAGCCGAGGGCGACGTGCGCACCGAGCGCGATCTGGCGAACGAGTTGCGGCGGCGTTTCCCGGAATCGCGCGAGGCGGCGGCGCTGCGACGCGAGGCGTTCGATGACTGACGCCGAGGCGCCGGCTGCGGCCACACCCACCGCGACGTCGTTCGGTCGCCGTCTGGCCGCCGAACGCGAGCGCTTGGGATTGTCGGTCGCCGACGTCGCCGCACGGCTGCGGCTGCACCCGAAGCAGGTGGCGGCGATCGAGAACGAGACGCTGCCCGCACTGCCGGCAGCGTTCCTGCGCGGCTTCGTGCGCAACTACGCGAAGGAGCTCCGTCTCGATCCCGAACCGCTGTTGGCCGAGCTGAACCAGCGCCTGCAGCCGCGCGGAGACGCGCTTGCCGCCGCGCCGCTGGCGGCG
>JAKANT010000273.1 GCA_021823635.1 Pseudomonadota bacterium | reverse complement strand
TGCTGGTCAGCGGTCACGCGGTGGCCTGCATCACGCGCCTGCGCGCCGAGGGGCTGCACCACGGATTGCTGCCGCTGCTGGACGTGATCCTGGAACAGCCTGCCGGCGAGCGCTTCGTGATGCTGGCGCTGTCGCGCACCGACGAGCGGGTGCGCGCGGGCAAATCGGTCGCGCCCGGCTTCCTGTTCGCCACGCTGCTGTGGCACGAGGTGCTGAAGCGCTGGAACGAGCGGCTCGCCGCCGGCGAGCATCGCATCCCGGCGCTCGATGCCGCGATCGACGACGTGCTCGAGGCACAGACCGAGAAGCTCGCGATCCAGCGCCGCTACACGGCCGACATGCGCGAGATCTGGATGCTGCAGCCGCGCTTCGAGCGCCGCCACGGGCGCGCGCCGTTCAAGCTGCTCGAGCACCTGCGGCTGCGCGCCGGCTACGACTTCCTGCTGCTACGCTGCGCGGCGGACGAGGCGCCGGCAGAACTCGGCGAGTGGTGGACGCGGTTCCTGCATGCCGATGCGGCCGAGCGCGAGCGCATGGTCGCCGCGGCGTCGGCGCCGACGGGTACGCCGCGCCGACGCCGACGGCGCGGGCGGTCGCGGGCTGCCAGCAGTGCCACGGCGCAACCGGAGGGAAGCGGGTGAGACGTCGCGTCTTCATCGGGCTGGGCGCCAACCAGGGCGATACCGCGGCCACGCTGACGGCCGCGGTGGAGGCGCTGAAGTCGATCGAACGCAGCGAGTTCATCGCCGTCTCGCCCTTCTACCGCACGGCGCCGATCGACGCCGAGGGGCCGGACTACCTGAATGCGGTGGCATGCATCGAGTCGGAACTGGAGCCGTACAGCCTGCTGCTGCACCTGCAGGACATCGAGCGCATGCTCGGCCGCAAGCGGCGCGGCGTACCGAAGAACGCGCCGCGCAAGGTCGATCTGGACCTGCTGCTGGTGGGCGACCTGATCATGCGCAGCACGCCGCTCACGCTGCCGCACCCGCGCATGCACGAACGCGCCTTCGTGCTGCGGCCGCTGCTCGATCTCGATGCCGGGATCGTGCTGCCCGGGCTTGGGCCGGCGGCCGACTTCCTGCCGCGCGTCGCCGGCCAGCGCATCGAACCGATCGCGCCTTCGACGACGCCGTGACCGTATCCGTCGCCCTGCCCGCGCGCCTGCGCCACGTAGTGATCGAGGGTCCGATCGGTGTGGGCAAGACGTCGCTCGCCACGCGCCTGGCGCGTGCCTGCGGCGCGCATCTGCTGCTGGAAGACCCGGACGCCAATCCGTTCCTGGAACGCTTCTACCGCGACCGCCGGCGCTACGCGCTGCCGACGCAGTTGTTCTTCCTGTTCCAGCGCGTCGAGCAGCTCGCCAGCCTGCAGCAACTGGACCTGTTCCAGACCGTGGTGGTGAGCGATTTCCTGTTCGAAAAAGACGCGCTGTTCGCGCGCCTGACGCTGGCCGACGACGAGCTGCGGCTTTACGAACGGATCCACGCGCACCTGGCGCCGACGGTGCCGGCGCCGGATCTGGTGATCTACCTGCAGGCCGAACCGGAAACGCTGATCGAACGCGTCGCCCGGCGCGGTAACCCGATCGAGGCCGGTATCGGCGAGGGCTACCTGCGTGCGCTGGCCGAGGCGTACACGCGCTTCTTCCACGCCTACGATGCGGCGCCGGTGCTGGCCGTGAACACCGAATACCTGAACCCGGTCGATCGCGACGCCGACTTCGAGTTGCTGGCCGCCCGCATCGGCAAGATGCGCGGGCGGCGCGAGTTCTTTAATCTGGCCGCATGAGCGCTCAAACCGCCCCCGCCACCACTGCCACGCCGCGCAAGCCGATGACCCTGCCGCGCCTGCTGGAGATGCACCGGCAAGGCGTGCCGATCGCGATGCTGACCTGCTACGACGCCAGCTTCGCGGCGCTGCTGGACGACGCCGGCATCGACACCATCCTGGTCGGCGATTCGCTCGGCATGGTGATCCAGGGCCACGCGACCACGCTGCCGGTGACGGTCGAACAGATGGCCTATCACACCGCCTGCGTGGCGCGCGCCGTGCGGCACGGCTGGCTGATCGCCGACATGCCGTTCGCGTCCTATCAGGCGTCGCCGATCGCCGCTTACGAAAACGCCGCCAAGCTGATGGCCGCCGGCGCGCAGATGGTGAAGGTCGAGGGCGGCGGCTGGCTGGCGCCGACCGTGCGCCGGCTGGTGACGCGCGGCATCCCGGTGTGCGCGCACCTCGGCCTGACGCCGCAGTCGCTGCACGCGCTCGGCGGCTATCGCGTGCAGGGCAAGGACGCGGAGGCGGCCGAGCAGCTCAAGCGCGACGCGCTGGCTCTGCAGGACGCCGGCGCCACGATGCTGGTGCTCGAGATGGTGCCTGCGGCACTGGCCGCCGAGCTGACGCAGATGCTGGCGATTCCGACCATCGGCATCGGCGCCGGCAACCAGACCTCGGGCCAAGTGCTGGTGCTGCACGACATGCTCGACGTCTATCCGGGGCGCCGGCCACGCTTCGTGCGCAACTTCATGGCGGGGGCTACGAGCATCCGCGCCGCCGTCGAGGCGTACGTCGCCGCGGTCAAGGACCGCAGCTTTCCGGGACCGGAACACAGCTACTGACGCGGCGGCGCGCGGCCGCCTCCCGTCGCGCCATCGCCGCCGGCGCCACTCCCCTACAATCCGCCGCCATTTGTCCGCCGAACATCGACGGAGCCCACCGATGAAAGTCGTCCACACGATCCAAGAATTGCGCGATCAGTTGCGCGGGCAGTTGCGTATCGCGTTCGTGCCGACGATGGGCAACCTGCACGACGCGCACCTGGCGCTGATGGCCCTGGCGCACAAGCACGGCGACCCGGTGGTGGCGTCGATCTTCGTCAACCGCCTGCAGTTCGGGCCGAACGAGGATTTCGACAAGTACCCGCGCACGCTCGCGGAGGACATCGAAAAGCTGCAGGCGCAGAACAAGGTGTACGTGCTGTTCGCGCCCGACGAGCGCGAGATGTACCCGGAGCCGCAGGAATTCCGCGTCTCGCCGCCGCACGATCTGGGCGACATCCTGGAAGGCGAATTCCGCCCCGGCTTCTTCGTCGGCGTCACCACCGTGGTGCTGAAACTGTTTTCGTGCGTGCAGCCGCGCGTCGCGGTGTTCGGCAAGAAGGACTATCAGCAGTTGATGATCGTGCGCAACATGTGCCGGCAGTTTTCGCTGCCGACCGAAATCCTGCCGCACGAGACGGTGCGCGACGTCGACGGCCTGGCGCTGTCTTCGCGCAACCGCTACCTGAACGCCGAGGAGCGCAAGGAAGCGCCGCGCCTGTTCCGCGTGCTGTCGGAGGTGCGCGAACGCCTGCGCGCCGGCAACCGCGACGTCGCGCGCCTGGAAGCGGATGCCGTCGGCGAACTAACCGGCGCCGGCTGGAAGGTCGACTACGTGTCGGTGCGCCGTCAGCGCGATCTGAAGCAGCCCAGCGCCGCCGAAGTCGAGGCCGGCGAGCCGCTGGTGGTGCTGGCCGCCGCCCGACTCGGCACCACGCGCTTGATCGACAACGTCGAGATCTGAACGCGCGGCGCGCGCCGCATGGCGATGCGCGAGCAAAACGACCGGACCGCGCCCGGGTTGCTGTTGGCGGCGCTCGGCGTCGTGTACGGCGACATCGGTACCAGCCCGCTGTACGCGTTCAAGGAAGCCATCGGCGAGCACGGCGTCGCGGTCACGCCGGACAACGTGTACGGCGTGCTGTCGATGATCTTCTGGGCGGTGACGCTGATCGTTTCGCTGAAGTACGTGTTGCTGGTGATGCGCGCCGACAATCACGGCGAAGGCGGCATCCTGGCCCTGCTGGCGCTGGTGCTGCGGCAGATGCCGGTGGCCGGCCGGTGGCGCGGCGCCGCGATCGCGATCGGCCTGCTCGGTGCGGAGCTGTTCTACGGCGACAG
>JAKANT010000272.1 GCA_021823635.1 Pseudomonadota bacterium | reverse complement strand
GTTGACGAAGAACACCCGACGCATCCCCTCGGGGGCGAGGTCGGCGATGACCTTGGCCGCCTCGAACGCCAGCGGATGGCCCATGTTGAACGGCGACGCGAAATCCATCGTCGCCGCCTGTTTTTGCACCGCTTCGACGATCGGCTTGCGGTTGTGTCCGGCGTTCACGCACCACAGGCCCGAGGTGCCGTCCAGGATCGCGCGCCCCTCCGGCGTGTAGTAGTACATGCCGTCGGCGCGCGCCAGCAGCCGCGGCGCCGCCTTGTAGTGCCGGTTGGCGGTGAACGGCATCCACCATTCGTCGAGCGACAGGGCTACACCGGGCGGGATCTCCAGTTTCATCGGCTTCCTCCGCGATGCGGGCGACTATCGGGTCAGGCGAAACGAGGCGAAGAACGTCTCGATCGCCGTGTCTGGCAGATCGTCGGCCGCTCCCATCGCCACCACCTGATACAGACCATCATCGACCACGTAGATGCGTGCGGCAAGCCTGGCCGGCTGCGCCTGCCCCCGGGGCGAGGCGAGGCGGCCGCGCGCTTCGAAAGCGATCGCGCCGCGCAGCGCGCGGCCGTCGGCCAGCGCGGACGGTGGCTCGGCGTCGCGCGCGGCCTCGGCGCCGATGTTGCGCAGCAGCCCGGCGCGAAACCACGCCATCGTCGCATCGACGGCGGCCGCATCGCGCGTCACGTCCGCGGGCAGACGCGCCGTGCCGACCGCGAACATCGTCGGCCCGACACCGGCCGAGGTCATCGTCATCGCCACCCTGCGCGCGCCGGCCGCGGGCGGCAGGTCGATGTCGCGCGTGACCGTTTGCGGTTTGCCCGGCAGCGCCACCCGGTAGCCGCCGTCGTTGGAGGTCACGTCGCGCCAGTCGAACGTCGGCGTGCAGGCGGCCAGCAGCGTGGCGATCAACGCGGCGAATCGCATCGGAAGATTGTGGCTGCAGCGAGCTCCGACCGCCGCGGCGTCGTCACCGTTCGGCGCGCGCTTGCCAGCCCGGCCGCGGCGCTGCCGGCGGCGCGGGCGATGCCGTCACTTCGCTTTCGGTGCCGGTTTCGCGGCCGCCTGTTTCTTTTTGGTCCGATGCGGCCGCGCCTTGCCGTAGCTGCCGTTGTAGATCTTGCCGCGCCGGGTGCGCAGATCGCCCTTGCCCATCGTCGCCTCGGTTGGATATCGACCGCTGCGATTATCGCACCGGCCTACAATCGGCCGGCGTGCGAGAGGTGCTGATGGCACTGGTGGTGTTCCGTTCCAAAGCGGCCGGCGAGATCTACATGTTCGCGGAAACGGCGCGCCGCATCCTGCAGATCATCGGCAAGCAGGACGCGCCGCGCGGCGTGATCGCGGCCGAGCAGGTGGCCGACGCGCTGGCGCGGCTTGTGGCCGCGGTCGAGGAAGAAAAGGCGCAATTGAAGGCCGCCGAACGCGAGCGCGACGAAGCCGAGCGGCGCGGCGAGCCGCCGCCGGCGGCCGAACGGCCGGTCACGCTCGGGCAGCGCGCGTTCCCGTTGATCGAAATGCTGCGCGCGGCGCAGAAGAAGAACGCCGATGTAACCTGGGGCGTCTGACATGGCCGCCCGCGCCCGGCCGCTGCTTGCACTGGCGGCATGCGCGCTGCTGCTGGCGGCGCTCGCCGGCGCGATCTTCGCCGTGCAGCGCGCGTTCGAGGCCGACGAACGGCTGCTCGAGCGCTATGCGCAGGCGTCGGCCGACGCGCGGCCGGCGCCGACACAGATGCCACAGGAGCTGGCGGCGGCGCGCACGCGACGGCGTGCCGCGCTGGCGCTGCTGCTGGCGGTTTCGCTCGCCGCCATCGCCGGCGCGGTGGCGGTCGGCGTGTATGCGCAGCGCCGCTTCGCCGCGCAGCGCGCCCGTCTCGCAGACCTCGAGCAACTGGCGCACGAAGACGCGCTGACCGGACTGCTGAACCGGCGCCGCTTGAACGAAATGCTGCCGGTGGAACTGGCGCGCGCACGCCGGCTCGGCTACCCGCTGACGGTGGCGATGCTCGACCTCGACCATTTCAAGCGCTTCAACGACAAGCGCGGTCATGCGGCCGGCGACGCGCTGCTGCGCGACGCCGCCGCCGCCTGGAGGCGCCAGTTGCGCCCGACCGATCTGCTGGCACGCTACGGCGGGGAGGAGTTCACGCTCGTGCTGCCGGCCTGCGACGCGCTGCAGGCGGCGCAGATGATCGAGCGGCTGCGCCCGCTCACGCCGCAGCGGCAGACGTTCTCCGCCGGTGTCGCGACGTGGAACGGCGAGGACGGCGCGGACGAGCTGCTGCGCGCGGCCGATCTCGCGCTGCTGACGGCCAAGCGCAGCGGACGCAACAGGACCGTGATCGCCGGCGCCGAGCCGCAGATTCCGCTGCCGCTGCGGGCCGCCTGAGGCGCGCACCGCTGCGCCCGCGCTGCGATATCTTTCGTGCGATGAGTGCAGGCGCGATTCTCGTCGTCGAGGACGAACCGGCGATCGCCGACACGATCGTCTACGCCCTGGCGACGGAAGGCTACGAGCCGCGCTGGTGCGCCACGGCCGCGGCGGCGCTCGCCGCGGTACGCGACGCGCACTTCGAGCTCGCGATCCTGGACGTCGGGCTGCCGGACGCGAACGGCTTCGACGTGTTCAAGCGCTTGCAGCAACTCGCGCCCGCGCTGCCGGCGATCTTCCTGACCGCGCGCAGTGGCGAAATCGACCGCGTGCTGGGGCTCGAGCTGGGCGCCGACGACTACGTCGCCAAGCCATTCTCACCGCGCGAACTGGTGGCGCGTGTGCGCACCGTCTTGCGCCGCGTCGCACGCGCGCAGCCGGTGCCGGGCGCGGCCGCCGAGTTTGCCGTCGACGACGAGCGCAAGACGATCCGCTTTCGCGGCCGCGCGCTCGAACTGTCGCGTATCGAGTACCGCCTGCTGAAGGTGCTGGTCGAACGCCCCGGGCGCGTGTTCTCGCGCGACGAACTGATGCAGCGGGCCTGGGACGATCCGGCCGCCAGCTTCGACCGCACCGTCGACGCGCACGTCAAGCAGTTGCGCGCCAAGCTGCGCGCGATCGACCCCGACGCCGACCCGATCCAGACGCATCGCGGACTCGGCTATTCGCTGCGCGAAACGGCCGCGCCGTCGGGCGCACCGGGCCGGGGCTGATCCGCGGCTCGCCTGCAACAGCCGGCCCGCAGCGTTCGCCTCGCATGACTCGCGGCACCCGCATCTTCGCCGGCGTGTTCGTCGTCTATCTGGCAGCGGTGGCGGCGCTGCTGTACCGGCTCGCGGCCGACATCGATCCGCGTTATCGCGAGAGCGCCGAGGAGTCGCTGGTCGATACCGCCAATTTGCTCGCCACGCTGCTGGAGCGCCGCACCTACGACGGCATCATCCCGACCGACGAGCTGGAGCGCACGCTCAAGCACCTCGCGCAACGGCCCGTCTACGCGACGATTTTCGGCATCGAAAAGACCGCGGTCGCGCTGCACGTGTACGTGACCGACCGCGACGGCATCGTGTTGTTCGATTCCGCCGGCCGCGACACCGGCGCCGATTATCGGCATTGGCGCGACGTGTGGCTGACGCTGCAGGGCCGCTACGGCGCCCGCACTTCCCTTGCCGACCCGGCCGATCCGCACTCGGTGACGATGTACGTCGGCGCGCCGATCCGCGAACGTGCGCCGGGCGTCGGCGAACAGATCGTCGGCATGGTGGCGGTCGGCAAGCCCACCGCGGCGTTTTCGCCCTTCGTCGCCAACGCCCGCGCGCGCCTGTTTGCGTTCGGTGCGGTAGCCGCCGTGAGCTTCGCGCTGCTGGTGCTGGCGCTCATCGTCTGGCTGGTGCGGCCGTTCGGCCTGCTGACCGACGTGTGGCGGGCGCTGCGGGCCGACTCGGCCGGCGCGCTGCAGTCCGGCCGCCGCCTGCTCGCCGCCGTGCGCACGGCCTTCGCCGAGGCGCGCGATGCGAGA
>JAKANT010000271.1 GCA_021823635.1 Pseudomonadota bacterium | reverse complement strand
ACCGAGGGCGAGTATTCCTCGGTCGGCGGCCGGATGTTCGAGGGCACCGAGCGCGAATTCGTCGTGCAGGAGTCGATCTTCACCCGCACCGGGGTGGACCGCGTGCTGCGCTACGCGTTCGAGCTGGCGCGCTCGCGGCCGAAGCGACACCTGACCAGTTGCACCAAGAGCAACGGCATCTTCATCTCGATGCCGTATTGGGACGAGCGCGTCGAGGCGATCGCGCGCGAGTATCCGGACGTGCGGGTCGACAAGTTCCACGTCGACATCCTGACCGCGCACTTCGTGCGCAATCCGCACTGGTTCGACGTGGTGGTGGCGAGCAACCTGTTCGGCGACATCCTGTCCGACCTCGGCCCGGCGTGCACCGGCACGATCGGCATCGCGCCGAGCGCCAACATCAACCCGACGCGGCGCTGGCCGTCGCTGTTCGAGCCGGTGCACGGCAGCGCGCCCGACATCGCCGGGCAGGGCATCGCCAATCCGATCGGCCAGATCTGGTCGGCGGCGATGATGCTGGAGTTCCTGGCCGGGGCCGCCGGTGCCGATGAGGCCCGATACACGGAGGCCGCGCGCGCGATCGTGCGCGCGATCGAACACGTGTGCGAACACGGGCCGCGCACGCGCGACATGGGCGGGTCAGCCACGACAGCCGAGGTCGGGCGCGCCGTGGCGGCGGCCATCTAGCGGCGCGCTAGCGCCGGTTCTGGATTAGCGCCAGGAACTCGCGCCGCAGGCTTGAGTTGGTCAGGAACTGGCCGCGCATCACGCTGTTGATCATCTTCGATTCCATGTCTTTGACGCCGCGCCAGATCATGCAGTAGTGATCGGCCTCCATCACGACCGCCAGGCCGTCGGGAGCGAGCTTCTCCTCCAGCAGGTCGGCCACTTGAATGACCGCCTCTTCCTGGATCTGCGGCCGCGTCATCACCCAGCTCACCAGGCGCGCGTATTTGGAGAGCCCGATCAGGTTCGACGATTCGTTCGGCAGCACGCCGATCCAGACGCGGCCGATGATCGGGCACAGGTGGTGCGAGCACGCGCTGCGCACCGTCACCGGACCGACGATCATCAATTCGTTCAACCGCTCGACGTTCGGAAATTCGGTCACCGGCGGCTCGGGCACGTAACGGCCGCGAAAGACCTCCTGCAGGTACATGCGCGCCACGCGCGCCGCCGTGCCCTGCGTGTTGTGATCGCTCTCGGTATCGATCACCAGTGCGGAGAGAAGCGCCTGCACCTTGGCCTCGACCTCGGCCTGAAGCAGCTCCAGCTCGCCGGGCGCGATGAACTCGGCGATGTTGTCGTTGGCGTGATAGCGCTGGCCGGCCGCGCGCAGGCGCGCGCGGATACGCGCGGCCACCGAATCCTGAGCCGCCGGCTCGACCGGCAAGGGCACGCGATCCATGACGAACGTCCGCGGGGATGAATCAGCGCGCCGATCGTATCAGCCGCTGCGGTACGCAGCGCGCAGCAGCTCGTGAAATAGCCAGACACCCTGCTCGTGGCAGGGATTAAGCCGTCCGGCGACGTACGAGCCGCACGCGAGCCCGCGCTGCACGGCTTCGCAGATCGCGATGTCCTCGCGTTGCACCTCGTCGCTGAACGCCATGTCGGCGGCACGGAATTCGGCGGCCGCCTGCGGCGCGTAGTAGTAGTCGAACACGACGCGGCAGCGCTGGGCGTCGAGCGGCAGCACGCGGTTGGTCTGCAGCCGGGCCGGTAACAGGTTGAGCATCGTGTTCGGCCAAAGCCACACGTAGCGTGCGGTGCCGGGCCCGTATACGTCGTCGGTGCCCGCCAGCGGGCTCGTCTGCAGCACCCAGTGGGCACCGAGCCGCGTCTCGTAGGCGGCCGAGGTCAGCATCGCGCTCAGGCCGGGGTGCACCTGCGCCAGGTGGTAGCCCTCCAGGTAGTTGTCCACGTACACCTTCCAGTTGCAGGCGACGTCGTAGACGACGCGTCGCTCGAACACCAGCGTCGGCGGCGCCTCGATGCCTTCTATCAGCGCCGCGAACGGTGCCGACTGCGGCGCCAGCGCTGCGAAGACGAGACCGCCCCATTCGGCCACCTGCGCCTGGGGCAGCGAAACGCCGGCCACGTCGAAGTCGCGCACCCGGCCCATGTCCGGCGCGCCGAGCAAGCGGCCGTCGAGCGCGTACGTCCAGCCGTGGTACTTGCAGGTCAGCGTTCGCGCGCGCCCGTCGCAGGTGACCACAGGGCCTGCGCGATGGCGGCAGACGTTGTGCAGCGCACGCAACACGCCGTCGTCGCCGCGCACGACGACGATCGGCACGCCGGCGATCTCGGCCAGCGCGTGGTCGCCGGGCCGGCCAAGCGGTGCCGCGAAGCCGACCAGTTGCCAAGAGCGCGCGAAGACGGCGTCGCGCTCGCGCGCCGCGAGCGCCTCATCGACATAGCACTGCGCCGGCAGCGTGTACGCCGTGTCGAGCGGCTGCGGCTGCAGCCAGTCGGCGGCGGGCGAAACGGCAACGGTCATCGGCGCGACCCCGGCAAGGTCACGTGATTCTAGGGACGCGGTGACGCGGCCTCAGCGGCGCGCGTCGAACAGGTCGTTGACGTCCTTTTTCAGCGCCGCGGCCAGTTTGCGGCGGGCGCGGATGAACGGTGAGTTTTGCGCCTCCTCGGCCAGATAGGCGTCCAGGTTGCCGTGCTCGTGCTGCAGCCGCGGCACCAGCGCCAGGAAGAGGTCGGTCAGCTCGGGGTCGAATTGCTTGCCGCGCAGCGCGGCGATTTCGGCCAGCGCCTCGTCGATCGTCCAGGCGTGCTTGTACGGACGCGCGTGCGTGAGGGCGTCGAACACGTCGGCCAGCGCGGCGATGCGCGCCGACAGCGGGATCATCGACCCCTTCAGTCGCATCGGATAACCGGTCCCGTCATACCGTTCGTGATGATGACGGGCGATCTCCTCGGCCACATACATCTGCGGGATGTTCGACTTGGCGAGCAGATCTGCCCCGGCCGTGGTGTGCGTCTCCATGATCGCGCGCTCTTCCGGCGACAGCCGGCCGGGTTTCAGCAGGATCGCGTCCGGCACCGTCAGCTTGCCGATATCGTGCATGCGGGCGGCCAGGTCGATCAGGAAACAGGTGTGGTCGTCCACGCCGTAGGCGCGCGCCAGCAACGAGGCGAGGCGGCCGACGCGATAGCAGTGCTCGCCCGTGGTGTCGTCGTGCAGCTCGGCCGCGACCGACTGCTGCTCGAGCATGCCGACGCGCGCGCGCATCAGGTCGCGCTCGGAGAGCTGACCGCGCAGGCTGCTCTGGTGCAGTTCCAGCGTCGCATTGGCCGCCGCGTCCAGCTCGGCGTCGATGCGCGCCAGGTACTGCGCGTGATGCATCAACACCTGCGCTTCGCGGCCGTCCTGGTGCAACCGCTTCAGCTCGCGCAGGTACACCAGCGCGGCGTCGGGCTGGCCCGCCATTTCGTAGCCCTTGATCAGCGCCGCGAGCGCATCGTGCAGCGTGCCGTGCATGTCGCTGCGCGCGCGTTCGAGCGCGCGCTTCAGCCGCGTCAGCCCGATGTCGGCCTGACCGGCCTGGATGTCGGTCAGCCCTTCGGCGATCGCCGCCGCGACGGCGGCGCGCGCCGAGCGCGAGCGCGCCGCGAAGTCGCGCGCGATCTGCGCCCGCTCTCGCGCAAGGTCAGTTAAGCCGATCTCGAGCAGCAGCCGGGCGTAGTTGTTTTCGAGATGAACGCGGGCAAGCATCTCGCTCGCGTTCTCGGGCGGCTTCAAGTCAGCAAGCGCCTGTCGGATCGCGCTCAACCCGCGACCGGTGTCGCCCAGATGAAGGGCACAGAGAGCAATATTGTTCAGCGCCAACTCCCGTAGCGAGCGGGTGTTCTCTGCATCGCCCGCCAGTTCGATCGCCTTCTCGAAGCAGGCCACCGCGTCGCCATAGTGGGCCGAGTAGTAGTGCGCGATGCCGGTGTTGAGCCAAATCGCGCACTC
>JAKANT010000270.1 GCA_021823635.1 Pseudomonadota bacterium | reverse complement strand
GCCGACGATCTGATCGATGCGCTGGTGAAAATGATGGCCACACCCGCGGACTTCACCGGCCCGGTCAATGTCGGCAATCCGGTCGAGTTCACGATCCTCGAGCTGGCCGAGCGGGTGCTGAAGCTCGTCGGCGGCCGCTCGCGGCTGGTGTTCAAGCCGCTGCCCGAGGACGATCCGAAACAGCGGCAGCCTGACATCACGCTGGCGAAAGCGAAGCTCGGCTGGCAGCCGAAGGTGGCGCTGGAAGACGGGTTGAAAGAGACGATCGCCTACTTCCGGCGGCTGCTCGCAGCCTGAGGCGGCGGATGCGGCTCGGCTTCGTCTCGATCTTCGCCTTTCGTCCGCACGTCGAACACAACGCCTATCTTGCTTTGCTCGCGCGCGAAGCGGCGCATGAAGTGCGTTTTTTGACCTGCGATGCCCAGTTGCCGCACTGCTACGCGCGTGCACTAAAGGGCACGTCGAAGCTCGTCGAATGCCCGAAGTGCATCGCCGGCGGCGTTCGTTCCTTCGCAACCGACGGGGTCTCCGCGTTGCCGCGTAGCGACGTGCGGCTCGATGCGGAGCGGGCGCGCGCCCTTGCGTTCTCCAGCACCTGCACGGTGCTGCGTACCGAGCCGCGCGAGCAATGGCAGTCGGCCGAATTCAGGACCCTTCAGCAAGCGTTCGCGGCGGCCGCAACCCGCGCCTACCAAGGAGCGCGCGCGTGGATCGAGCGCGAGCGGCTCGACGCGGTGATCTGCTTCAACGGCCGCTTCGAAGCCAACCGGGCCGTGATCGAGGCGGCGGCCGACACCGGTATTCCGTTTCTGACCGTGGAGCGCACCTGGTTCGGCGACGGGCTGCAGTTCGCGGTCAACGACAACTGCCTGGACCTCAGCCAGCTGCACCGACTGAACGGGCGATATCGCGACCTGCCGCTGTCGGAGAGGCAGGCGCGTCGCGTCGCCCGACACCTCGCGGCCCGGTTTCTGCGGCGTAACGAGAAGGAATGGCGCGCCTACAACCGGGACGCGCTGTCGGCCAGCTGGCCGGCCTCCGGTCGCGGCAGCGGCCCGCGGGTGCTGATCCTGCCGGGCAGCCGCAACGAAGTCGACGGGCATCCGCACTGGGCCTTTGGGTGGCGGCAACTGACCGACGGACTGGATGCGGTGCTCGCAGCGCTTGGCGCTGACGCGGGCAATGCCGTCCTGCGTTGCCATCCGAACTGGGGCGAACGGATCGGCTTACGCACAGGCGAGCATTCGGAGCGCTACTACGGCGAATGGGCGCGCCGGCGCGGCGTGCACCTGATCGCGAGCCGCGACCGTGCCAGCACGTTCGATCTGATCGCGCAGGCGGACGTCGTCATCCTCACCGGCGGCAGCGCCGCGTTCGAGGCAGCCGCGCTCGGCAAGCCGGTCGTTTCGCTGACACCTTCGACGTATCAGGACGCGGGGATCGCGGAAACGGTGAGCGCCGAGGGGAAACTGGATGGTTTGCTGCAGCGGATCGATCGGCCAGTGCGCGAGCGCGTGCGACGGTCGCTGCGTTACGGCTACACGCACATTTACCGCTTCAGCCAGTACGTCGATTTCGTGAAGGCCGTCACGACGACCCGTTATCGGTACTTCGAAGGCGCCGACCCGGGTCGCATCGCGCGGATGCTGAGCTCCGGCATCATCGAAGCAGACGATCCGGCCACGGCGAGCGATGCCACCGGCGAAGATTCGGTCGTCGAGCGCGTCGAGGCGTGCGACTGGGAGAGTCTGCTGCAATACGAGGAGGCGCCACGGGGTCGCGAGATGGCCGTGCACCGCCGTGCAGCGCTGCGCTGGATCGATGCGTTGCGCGAGCGCTTTCCCCAGGGTGACCGCTGACGATGCTCGCCACGATCGCGCGCGGCGCCACCCTGTTTTCGTACACGCCGCTGCTGGGACTCGCGGTGGCCGTGTCGTTCGCCAAGCTCATCGTCTACGCGAAACTGGTCACGGTGGCGCAGTTCGGTGCGCTCGGGCAGATGCTCCTGATTTCGGCCGTCTTCAGCATGGCCGCGAGCCTTGGACTGCAGTCGGTCGCGAGCCGCGATGTGCCCGCACTGTTTGCGCGCGGTCTGGAACGACGCGGTGTGCGCTTGCTCGTGCAGACCATTGCCGTGGCGTCGTGGATCGCTTTGCTGGGGTTGCTTGCGGCAGCGGCCGGACTGTCGTTGTTCGACCTCACCGTCGAGGAACTAATGCTCGGGGTCGTCCACGGCTGGGCGCAGATCGCGTTCCTTACGCTGGCGTCTGAAAGTCGTAGCCGCCTGGACATGATGCGCTATGCGCGCAACATGGCTGCGCGCAACACGGCGATCGCCGCCGCAGGCGCGGCGATCGCCGGGCTCGGCTTCGGCGCGCAAGGAGTGATCCTCGCAGAAGTCGCTGGCACGCTGCTTTTCTGCGGCTTCATCGGCCGCGACGTCTTGGCACGGTCACGGGCCAGTCTGCGTTGGCTCCTGCGCGCCGTGGCCGTGCATCGAGCTCGGCTGCCCTGGCGCGCGGCGCTGTTGATGTGCGCCGGGGCGCTGGTGATGTTCGCTTCTTTCAACGTCGATCGCTGGATCGCCGCAGAAACGCTGGCGCGCGACGCCTTCGGTGTCTACGCTTTCGGCTGGCTCGCGCTTCTGGCGGCGCAGTCGGTGCAGGGTCTGCTGAATTCAGGGTTGCTTCCCCTACTGGCTCGGCGACGGGCTGTGTCGCTGGAGGCCAGCGCCTACCGTCTCACTGCGCTGGTGTCGGCGGCGTTGCTCGTCGGCGGGTTGTCCCTCGCCATACCCACGGCGTGGCTACTGGAGCGGGCCGTCGAGCACTGGATGCCGCAATACGCCGAGGCGCGGGAGCTGTGGCTCCCATTGCTGCTGGCCGCGGTATTTCGCGTCTCCGACTTCTGGTCCAGTCTGCTGCTGGTCATCGAGCGCGAAGGCCTCCTGTTGACTGCGCAAAGCGCCGCGGTGGCGGCGGCGTGCCTCGGATATGCGATTTGGCTGGTCGTTGGGATGCGTGACTTGACGCCGGTCTCACTCGCGTGGCTCGCCTTCGCCGCCGCGGTCTCCTCGCACGGGAGCAGCGCCGTTATGGTGTTGTACGCGCGCCGCGCGGCTGCCGCTACTTGACGATCGAAAAGATCACGCATAGTGAGCCCACGCGGTTCCTGTCCCGCGCAGCGACGACGTGTTTGAAGTACACGTGATCCACCGCATTTCCGAAGAATCCGAGAATTTCCTCGCAGGAAGCGATGCGCTTGGAAGCGCCGGGCAAATAGCCGAGTTCGCGAATGATCTCCTCCTGCGACTGTGGACTGTACTCAACGCCCACGGCAATGACGCCGCCTGGCCGTGTGACTCGCACGACCTCGCGCGCGGCGCGGGCGGGATCCTCGCTGTAAGCGAGCACCCAGCCCAGGATCACTGCATCGAACGCGTTATCGCCGAACCGCATCGCGTGCATGTCGCCGAGCTGCACGCGGGGGGAATACGAGATCAGATCCAGCCCCGTGATGTTCTTTAGGACGAAACCGTGCGCGGCCAGGTTGAACAGTTCGCCCTCGCTGCGCGGGCCAATCGACAGGATTCGAGCGTCGACGGGTAGCGTCTCGAGGACCGACAGCGGTCGGACCAGCAGGTGCGACCGATTGACCGCCAGGTCGCGTAGGCCCTTCAAATTGTGCGAGATCGTGTTCCTGGCGACGGACGTGTCGGTGCCCGCCTTCAAGTCATAGGTCGACAACCGGCGCCTCACACCGACGAACCACAGGTAGCGCACAGCGACGACGGCGAACCGAATTAAGTCGACCAGCAGCAACTGGTCGAGCGTGTGACGCAGGAGCCCCTTGCTGCGGCGGATCAGGCTGGGATTTGGCATTAGGGAAACACTGAACAAGTTCTCGCGAAGCTTGTCGTAGTCGGCAACGCCTGGCGAGGGGAACGACGATGAAGCAGAGCACGTTGGCGATGGCGGCCGATCAAGGCGCGGGGTTCGAGCG
>JAKANT010000269.1 GCA_021823635.1 Pseudomonadota bacterium | reverse complement strand
GGCCGACGACCAGTTCGCCGAACAACCAGTCGCGGTAGACCGGCTGCAACCACTTCACCTGCAGGCCGTAGTCGGACAGCAGCACGCCGGTGCGCTGCGCGCCGCTGCCCACCGCTTCGACCGACAGCAGGCGCAGGCCGGTGAACGACTGGTAGGCGCCGAGCACGCTGGACCACTCGTAGCGTTCGCTGCGCTGGGTGATCGTGGCCGCGGTCAGCCAACGCACCGCGAAGCTGGCCGAATAGGCGTGCTCGTAGGCGAGCGCGGTGGTGGAGCCGAAGCGGTCGGCCAGGCGCCAGAAGAACGTCTGTCGAAACTCGACCCGGTCGCGCGCGGTCAGGTCCCAGGGCTTGCGATAGCGCGCCTGTACATACGGCTTGATGCCGCGCAAGCCGAGCCGCAGTTCGAGGTTCCTGCGCACGGCGAGCGCCACGCCGGCGAAGAACGAGCGGTCCTCCGGCGCTTCGGCCTGCAAGCGATCCTGACGCGACAGCGCCTCCGGCGTGTCGGCCACGCCTTCGCGCTCGTTGTCGCGGCCGACGAACAGATAGACGCGCTCCTCCACATTCGGCAGGCGCACGCGCGCGTCCAGCCGCACGCTGTTGTCGAAACCCGCGCCCTCGCGCTTGAGCGTGCTGACGCCGAGCCGGCCGCGCGTGATGCGGCTCGGGTCGTCCGGCGACACGTCACCGAACCAGCCATCCACGCGCCGCGCCAGCCACTCGAGCGTGGCGCGCACGCCTCGCCGTGCGCTCTCCATGGGGCTTGGCTCGGGCGGCGGCGCGGCCTCCTCGGCGGCGGCCTCCTGCGTCGCCGACGGTGCCGCTTCGGCGCCGTCGGCCGAAGGCGGCTCGAGAGGAGCTACGTGCGCCGGCGCTTCGGCGACGGCCGCATCTTCGGCAGTCGGCGCCGTCGCGGCTGGCGCAGGCGCCTCCGAGCCAGTCTCCCCCTGCACCTGCGGCATCGACTGCGGTGCCGTCGCGCAGGCCGACAGCGCCGCCGCGAACGAAGCGGCGGCGAGCAGAACGCCGGGCCGGCGTAGGGCGTTGGTGCGCGCGCTCATTTCGAAGCGCGACTGTACCGACTCGCGCAGCGGCCCGAGATCCGGGCCAACGTCAAAGCGGCAGCCGAACCGTGAACACGCTGCCGCCGCCGCTTCGCGCCTCGCAGGTCGCCGTGCCGCCGTGCCGCTCGGCGATCTTTCGCACCAGCGCCAGCCCGAGCCCGACGCCGCCGGCGGACTCTGGCGCGCCGCGCGCGCGATAAAACGGCTCGAAGATGCGCTCGCGTTCGTCGACCGCCACGCCGGGGCCGCGATCCGCCACCGCCAGTACCGCGCTGCCACCATCGCTGGACAGCGTCACCTCGACCGGCGTGTCGGCGCCGTAGCGACGGGCGTTTTCCAGCAGGTTGCGCACCAGCCGCCGCAGCAGGCGGGCGTCGCCGCGCACGACACGTGGCGCCCCCTCGAACGAGGCGCCAACGCGCGCGCATTCTTCGGCCGCGAGCGCCGCCAGATCGACCTCCTCGAAGTTCGCGCGCGGCTCGGCCGCGCCGTCGGCCGCATCGAGCCGCGCGGCGAGCAGGATTTCCTCGATCAGCGCGTCCAGCTCCGCGATGTCGCGCCGCAGTTCCTCTTTGAGGTCCGGCCGCGCGTCGGTGCCCAGCAGCTCCAGCGCCATGCGGATGCGCGCCAGCGGCGAACGCAGTTCGTGCGACGCATTGGCGAGCAGCGCGCGCTGCGACGCGATCAGCCGCTCGATGCGCGCCGCGGCGTCGTTGAAGCTCGCCGCCAGTTGCGCCACCTCGTCGCGCCCTTCCACCGGCACCCGGGCGGCGAGGTCGCCGCGGCCGAGGCGCTCGACGCCAGCCTGCAAGCGCTCGAGCCGGCGCGTCAGCCGACGCACCACCGGATAGGCACCCAAGCCGACCGCCACGGCCAGCAGCGCGAGCGACGCGACCGGGCCGAACGGCGGGCCGCGCCGCGCGAACTCGCGGCGCACGACGAGCCAACGCCCATCCGTCATCCGGTACGCGAAGGCCGGCCGCCGGCCTTCCTTGGCCGGCTCGACTTCCGCATGCCGTCGACGCAGGAAGTGATGGGTCTCGGCGCCGGCGCGCGGCGGCGGCAGCGGCGCGCCCACCTGCGCCAGCGGTCGGCCGTCGGCGTCGAACAGCGCCAGGTCGAGCGCCGCGCGCCGGCGCCAGCGCGACAGCGCGCGCTCGAGGTCTTCTGGCGGTGCGCCGCGCGCCGGCAGGGTTTCGGCGATCGTCGCCGCCAGAGTTTCGCCAACCGGCCCGACGGCCAGCGGATCGAAGAAGAAGCGCCACAGTGCGGCGGCGGCGATCGCGAACACGACGATCGTCGCGCTGACCGCGAGCCAGATGCGCCAGTACAGCCGCGGCCCGAAGCGCCGCGGCACGGCCACGCTCACGACGGCTCGCGCGCGAACACGTACCCGGCGCCGCGCACGGTCACGATGCGCCGCGGCCGGCGCGGATCGTCCTCGATCGCGGCGCGGATGCGGGCGATGTGCACATCGATCGAACGCTCGAACGCGGCATCCACGCCGCTTCCCGCCAACAGGTCCAGGATCGTCTCGCGCGACAGCACGCGGCCGGCCCGCTCGGCGAGCACCAGCAACAGATCGAACTGATGCGAGGTGAGCGCGCGCAGCGTGCCATCCAGCCGCACCAGGCGCGCGCCGCGATCGATCTCGAGACGGCCGAAGCGCAGCACGTCGTCGCGGCGGCGCTCGCCGCCCCGGCGCAGCACCGCGCGGATGCGCGCCAGCAGCTCGCGTGGCTCGAACGGCTTGGGCACGTAATCGTCGGCGCCGATCTCCAAGCCGAGCACGCGGTCGAGCGGGTCGCCCTTCGCGGTCAGCATCACGATCGGCACGCTCGCGTGTAGGCCGTCGGCGCGGATGCGACGGCACACCTGCAGGCCGTCGGCGTCCGGCAGCATCAGGTCGAGCACGACCAGGTCGTAGCCGTCGCCGAGCCGCTGCAGCCCCGCGGCCGCACTTCCGGCGACGTCCACCGTCAGACCGTGGCCGGCCAGGTAGTCGCGCAGCATCGAGGCCAGCCGCGCGTCGTCATCGATCAACAGCAGGCGCGTCATCGGGGAAGCGCGCCGCCGGCCACGACTGCGCACCGCTTCGCACGGAGTCGCGCGGCGCACCGCGACTGACGCGACGCCGCGTCGGCGCGCATGCGCGGCCGTCGCATCAGCCGTGCCGGAAGCGGCGCCGGTTCTCCCAGTTCGCCGCCAGCTTGGCGCGCTGCTGCGGGTCGAGCACTTCGGCCGCATCGACCAGCGCCTGCGTCATGCGCCGGGTGGTCGTTTCGGCCAGTTGCATCTGCTCGATGCGGATGCGTTCGATCGCCGCGCGATCGATGGTCGGCGCCGCCAGCAACTGCACGGTCGCGCGCCGCGCCTCCCGATGCTTGGCCCGCAGCGGCGCCAGATCGTTGACCGCGCCTTTGACGATGGCCGTGATCTTCGCGCGCTGCTCGGGCGTGGCCTCCACGTCCGCCAGCATCCACTGCACCATCGCCTCGATGCGTTGCCCCATCGCCTGCGGATCCATCGGCCCCATCGGCCCCTGCATGAAGCCTCGCCCCATGCCGTGCGCCTGCGCCTGTCCGTGCCAGGCGAAGGCGGCGCCCAGCGCCGCGACCGTCGCTGCCGACGCGCCGGCGATCCAGCGGCGGCGCGCCCCGTCCCGATGCGTGACCAAAGCCCGTTCGTTCATGTCTCGATCTCCTCGAAGGTTGGACGCCGCACCCGATGCACGGCGTCGACGACCCGTACTTTGGGCCGGCGCCGTTGCCCGTCGATGTTCGAACCGTAAAGAATTGTGAACGCGCAGCGCGCTTCTGATCTGCGTCAACGGAGGACGAGGCGCATCGGCCCGCGCCCGCTTATCATCGACGCGCCTTTCCGTCCGCGCCCGCCGCCCTCCATGAACGCGCCCGATCCGACCGTCTCGCGCCGCTC
>JAKANT010000268.1 GCA_021823635.1 Pseudomonadota bacterium | reverse complement strand
CGCGGCGGCCTGCACCTCGGCACGCCCGTGGCGCTCGACCAGTCGCTGCACGAACTGCCACAACAGCCGGGCGTCGCCGAGCGCGCGGTGGCGTGCGCTGACGTCGAGCGCGAAGCGGGCCGCGATCGCGTCGAGCGAATGCGCACCGCGGTCGGGGTGCAGCAGCCGCGACAGGCGCACCGTGCACAGCGTGGGCGCGCGGAAGCGCACGCCGCAGCGCGCGAACTCCGCGCGCAGGAAGCCGTAATCGAAGCGCGCGTTGTGCGCGACCAAGACCGCGCCGTGTAGACGTTCCGCCAGCAGCCCCGCGATGTCGCCGAACGATGGCGCCGCGCGCACCATTTCGTCCGTGATGCCGGTCAGCCATTGGATCTCGCGCGGAATCGGCGCCCCGGGATTGACCAGCGAACTCCACTCCTCGACGCGCGTCTCGTCGCCTTCGCTCTCGACCGTCACGACGCCGATCTCGGTAACGCGCGCGCGTACCGGCGAAGCGCCCGTCGTCTCGACGTCAACGAAACACACGCGGTCGGCGAACACGCGGCCAGTGTATGGCACGGGCTAAGCTGGCACCATGCGGATCACCTGGCGCGAGCGACTGACGCCGACCGCCGTCGGCCTGGTGTCGCGCGCCTGGGTGATCGCGCAGGTGGCGCGCGTCGATGGGCTCGACGAAGCCACGCGCCGCGAATGGATCGAGACCCTGTGCGCGTACGAGCCGCAACGCGAGCACGGCATGCGCAATCGGGTGATCTTCTGGGTGGTCGCCATCGGCGCCGCGATGCTGGCGCAGGGCGCCGGACTGCCAGGGTGGGTCGGTTTTCTTGGCGCGTTGGGCGTATTCCTCGCGCTGGCGCGCCTGCTGGCCACGCGCACGCTCGCCTGGCGACTGGATCAGCTGCGCGCGGGGCGCGACGGTGCGTAGCGCCGCAGCACCAGCGCGTTGGTGACCACGCTGACGCTGGAGGCCGCCATCGCCGCGCCCGCCACCACCGGCGACAGCAGGCCGAAGGCCGCCAGCGGAATGCCCAGCGCGTTGTAGACGAAGGCCCAGAACAGGTTCTGCCGGATCTTGCGCACGGTGGCGCGCGAGATCTCGATCGCGTCGGCCACCAGGCGCGGGTCGGGGCGCATCAGCGTCACACCGGCCGCCGCCATCGCGATGTCGGTGCCCGAACCCATCGCGATGCCGAGGTCGGCCGCCGCCAGCGCGGGCGCATCGTTGATGCCGTCGCCGACCATCGCCACGCGCCGGCCGCCCCGCTTGAGCGCCGCCACGCGCGCCGCCTTGTCGCCCGGCAGCACGTTGGCTTCGAACGAAGCGATTCCGAGCGCGCGCGCCACCGCGGCGGCCGCGCCTTCGTTGTCGCCGGAGATCATCGTCGTCTCGATGCCCATCGCGGCCAGGCGCTCGATCGCTTCGCGCGCGCCGGCGCGCGGCGCATCCGCGAACGCGAAGACCGCCAGCACCTCGACCGCCGCGTCGCGCCGGCGCGCGAGGTACGAGACCGAGTTACCAGCCGCCTGCAGCCGCTGCGCGGCATCGGCCAGCGGATCGGCCGCCCCCAGCTCGCGCATCCAGCGCGCGTTGCCGAACAGCAGTTCGCCATCGGCGAGGGCGGCGCTCACACCCAACCCCGCGTGGACCTTCGCCGCAGACTCCGCACGCAAAATGGGGTCAGACACCATTTTTCCTGCGCTCGGCTCGAAATTGGTGGCTGACCCCATTTTTTCTCGCAGCGCGACGGCGAGCGGATGGGTGCTCGCGGCGTTGGCCGCAACGGCGAGCGCTAGCGCTTCGGCGGGCGCGATGCCGGGCACGGTCTCGATCGCGACCACGCGCGGATGTCCGACGGTGAGCGTGCCGGTCTTGTCGAAGGCCACCACGCGCACGTCGCGCGCGATCTCGAGCGCTTCCGCATCCTTGATCAGGATGCCGCGCTGCGCCGCCACGCCGGTGCCGGCGATGATCGCGGTGGGGGTGGCCAGCCCCAATGCACAGGGGCAGGCGATGACCAAGACGCTGACGGCGGCTATGAGCGCGGGCTCAAACGAATGACCTGCGAGCAACCAGCCGGCGACCGTCACCGCCGCGATCGCCAGCACGACCGGCACGAACACCGCGGCCACGCGGTCGACGAGCCTCTGGATCGGCGCCTTCGCCGCCTGGGCGTCCTCCACCAGGCGCACGATGCGCGCCAGCACCGTCTCGGCGCCGACTGCGGTGGTCTGCACCTCGATGCGGCCGCTCGCGTTGAGCGCGCCCGCGGTCACGCGGTCGCCGACGGTCTTTTCGACCGGCACGCTCTCGCCGGTGAGCATCGACTCGTCGACGGCGGTGGCGCCGGCGCGGATGACGCCATCGACGCCGATACGCTCGCCCGGCAGCACGACGACGACGTCGCCGGGCCTGACGTCCTCGATCGGCACCAGCACCTCGGCGCCGCCGCGCACGACGCGCGCCTGCGTCGGGCGCAAGGCGCCCAGCAGCCGGATCGCGGCAGTGGTTTCCCGCTTCGCCCGCGCCTCCAGCCAGCGGCCGAGCAGCACCAGCGCGATCACCACCGCCGCGGTCTCGAAGTACAGATGCGCGCCGTGCCCCTGCCACCAGAGGTACAGCGACAGGCCGTACGCGGCCAGCGTGCCGAGCGACACCAGCAGGTCCATGTTGCCGGTGCCGGCGCGCGCGGCCTTGTACCCAGCCGCATAGAAACGGCGCGCGCACCAGAACTGCACCGGCGTGGCGAGCGCGAACTGCAGCCAGGCCGGCAGAGCGAACGCGCCGCCAAAGGCGCCCGCCAACATCGGCGCGGCTAGCGGCGCCGCCAGCGCAAGCGCGATCCACGCGTCGCGCGCGAGCGGTGCCGCCGGATCGGGCCGTTCGCCTTGCGCTGACTGCGCGCGGGAAGCCCGGTAGCCGGCGGCCTCGACGGCGGCGACCAGCTCGGCCGCGGTCACCGCACCGCGGATCGCATCAACGGTCGCGCGCTCTGACGCCAGGTTGACGCTGGCGGCCAGCACGCCGGGCACCGCCGCCAGCGCCTTCTCCACGCGCGCCACGCAACTGGCGCACGTCATGCCTTCGACCGCCAGCAGCAGCCGCTCGGTCGGCACCGCGTAACCCGCCTCGTCCACCGCCGCCACCAGGCGCCTGGCGTCCACCGCCTGCGCTTCGATCGCGGCGGATTCGGTGGCCAAGTTCACGGCCACGCGCTGCACGCCGGGCACGGCGGCGAGCGCGCGCTCGACGTGCGCCACGCACGACGCGCAGCTCATGCCCTGCACCGGCAGCACGAAGCGTTGCGCGGCAAGCGCGGGAGCGTTCGGGTCGGCGCGCGGTTCGAGCGGCATGCGCGCAGTCTACGATCGGCTCTCGGGCAAGTGCGGCGGGCACCTCCAGCCGATGCGCGCTCGCCGCTTTCCCCTGGAGCGGGCGGCCACGGCGCGGTGCCGGCTGCCCGTGGCCGCGGCATTGCTCCGGCGGCGGGCCGTGGCGCGCGTGACCGAGCAGCGGCCGCCGCCTCGCTCAATGGGCGCGAGATCGCTTAACGTCGCGACCGCGACCGGCGGCGAGGGGCCGCTCGGCCCTCTCATCACACCCGATGTCGATCTTCACGTTTCGCCCGCTGCGGCCCGAGGACCTGCCGGCCGCCGTCTCCCTGCTGCGCGCCGAGGGTGCGCGCGGTGCGCTGCTGGACACGACGCTGCTTGCAAGACTGCTGGCCGAACGACGGTTGATCGCGCGCGTCTTCGAAGAAACGGACGCCGACGGCCACACGCGGCTGCGCGGCTGTGGCCTGAGCGCCTTGCTCGAGCCCGAGCTCGCCGAGCGCGCCGCCACGGGCGCGGTGGACGATCTCGTCGAAGCGGCGCTCGCCTCCTGTCGCGGCACGGCGCCAGCGCTGCTGGACCGCCCGCGCGTCGCGCAGATGAACCGGGCGCAGCGCCTGCACATGCTGGTGCTCGATTTCGTGGTCGATGCCTCGCCGGGAGCACCGGTGCAG
>JAKANT010000267.1 GCA_021823635.1 Pseudomonadota bacterium | reverse complement strand
ACCAGACTCATCTCATCTCCTTGGTTTTACGCTATGATGGCGCCCCTCGCGCCCGTAGCTCAGTTGGATAGAGTACTTGGCTACGAACCAAGGGGTCGTGGGTTCAAATCCTGCCGGGCGCGCCAAGTTGCCGACGGGCCTGCGCCATCGCAGGCCCGTTTCTTTTTCGCGGAACCAACCTGCGCGGCGATCCGCACGCAGGCCGCCCAGCAAGGGGCCGCGGTGGCGCGGCCGAGCGCGCGGAATCTGGGAGGCGGCCGACGGGCGCCGTCGCTTGGGTGCCGTCGCGCCGCTTCTACAGCCGCAGATAGGTGTAGCCCTCCTGCGACTGCAGCCGGCTGATCTCCGCGATACCCGAAGGCACCAGCACGGCTTCCGCGATCACCGCGCCGGCGTCGATGCGACGGCGCGTCAACGTATTGCTGCAGACGCGAAAGTCGACGCCGCGTCGGCGCAGCTCGCGCACCCGCGCGGCGTACTCGGTTCCGCTTTCGTCGCGCGCGCCGGCGAGCAGGAACTCGATGCCGTCGTTGTGGGCGACGACGACTACCTTCAAGCCGGGTGTCGCATCGAGGTGGTTCGTCAGCGTGCGCAGCACGGCGGAGGCATTGCCAGCGGCGGCCACGTGGTAGACGACGCGCGGCTCGCCCGTGTGCGCGCCGGACGGGGGCCCCTGCCGCGGCGCGAACAGCAGATAGCCGGCGAGCGCGAGCGCAGCCAAACCTGGCGCGGCGAGCAGCCAGTCGCGCCGGCCCGACGCCGGTGCACCGCCCGCTTCGGCTGCCAGGCGGCGACGGATGCGCGCGCGCAGCGAGGCCGGTACCCGGTCCTCCGAGGCGGCTTGCGCGAGCGCTGCCTGCAGCGCCTGCTGGCCGCGCAGCGATGCCCGGCAGCGTCCGCACTCCGTCACATGGGCCTCGACCTCCCGCGCTGTCGGCGCGTCTAGCTCGCCGTGCGCGTAGGCGTCCAGGAGCGGCGCGATCCGTGTGCAGTTCATGAGGCGGTCCCGTCCCGGCGCAGGCGTTCGGCGATCATCCAGTGCAGCAGCCGCCGCGCCCGCGACAGGCGCGACATCACGGTGCCGATCGGCACGCCGACGATGGCCGCGATCTCCTTGTACGCGCAGCCGTGCATTTCGCGCAGCACCAGCGCTTCGCGGTAAACGGCCGGCAACGCGGCGAGGCAGTCGCGCACCAGTGCCCGGTCGGCGCAGCGCAGCGCCGACGCTTCGGGGTCGAGCGGCAGCACGACCACCGTGCCGGCGGCCGCTTCGCCGGGGTTCGACTCGTCGAAGTCCTCGCCGCGGGCGTCAAGCCGCTCCCTTGCCAGCAACTCGTAACAGGTGTTGCGCACGATCTTCAGCAACCAGGGCTTCGCACTCTCGCCTTTCAGCGAGCCGAGAAACCGGAACGCCCGCAGGCACGCCTCCTGCACGGCGTCTTCGGCTAGCGAGTCGTCCCGCAGCAGCCAGCGCGCCAGCGCATAGGCGGCGTCCAGGTGCGGCAGCAGCAGCCGCTCGAAACGCTCCCGCGCGCCGCGCTCAGACATGCCGCGTCGTCCCGTGCAAGATCGGGCGGCCGACCGGTTTATTCCCCCGGCGGGAATAAATCGGCGCTCGCGCCCGTCTAGCGTTGCGCACGGATGGCCCGTGCCATACCAACGGAGGAGCGCATGAACAAGTCATGGCCGGCGATGGCCGCCGCATTACTGTTGCTGGGCTGCGCCGCAGCACCGCGTGACGTCAAGAGCCCGGTCGGCGAGGACAAGGCCGTCTACCACATCAACGATACGGAGGCGCAAGCCGCCAACGCGCTGCGCAACATCGGCAATCATCTCGAGGTCAATCCGAAGGCGAAGATCGTCGTCGTCACCCACGCGCGCGGGGTGGACTTCCTGATGAACGATGCCAAAGACCGCAACGGCAACCCGTACGCGGTCCAGGTCGAGCAGTTGAAGGCGCAAGGGGTGCGGTTCGACATCTGCGAAATCACGCTGCGCAACCGCAAGCTGAAGAAAGAGCAGTTCATCCCGGAAGCGACCTACGTTCCGTCGGGCGTGGCCGAGATCACGCGGCTGCAGCAACGCGAGGGCTACGCGTATCTGCGACCGTGATCGCCTCGTAGAAGCGCGCGCGCAGCACCAGGCGGCGGCGCGCTTCCGAGTCGGCGAAGGCGGCGCGGTCGTGCAGCACGTTGTTGCACACGATGCCCATGCCGGGCTCGAGCCGCACCCGCAGAATGTGCGGGTCACCGTCCAGAACTCTCGCCAGTAGCGCCGTGGCCGCCGCCACGTCCGGGTCGTCCTTCCAGGCGATGCTGCGCGTGCGCGCGGTGTAGCGCATGTGCAGCCGGCCGTCGGCGCCAAACGAAAAAACCGGGCCGCTCTGGTCGCCGCGCGCGATCTCGCCGTCGCTTTCGCGCGCCGGGATGCTCATCGCATCGGGCTGCATCAGCGCACGCACGTACGCCGGGTCGGCGTCGCGCAGCGCGATGTACGCGAGCTCGTGGTCGAGCAGGCGGTTTTCGCCGCCGCTTTCAGCGCGCTCGACGCAGTGCAGGGCCATGGCGCGGATGGTCTTGCCCGGCGGGTTGTAGTAGCCGTCGGTGTGCCAACGGATCGCGCGATCGGTGTACGGAATGAAGTCGCCGCGCACGCCGCCCGCCGCGACCGCGATCGGCGAGATACCGTCGTCGTCGGCCAGGTAGTTCGGGTCGAGCGTGCGCAGCCCGAGCTGGCCCGCCAGCGCGCGCAACGCGTCTTTGGCCTGGGCCGGCGCGCAGGCGGTAACGTAGATCGCCATGTTGGCGCGTTCGCAGCGATCGAGCAGGGCGTCGCGCTCGGCCGCCGTCAGGCGGAACGGATCGGCGATCTCGACCACCAGCTCGTCGACCGAGCGCGGGTACCGCTGCAGCTTGCGCGCGCGCCATGCGAGGTAGGCGGCGCGATCGTCTAGATCGAAGTGGGGGAGCATCACGCGGGCGCTTCCGAGGTGGCGAACAAGTTGTCGATCACCTGACGCAGCGTATCGACCGCCTCGGGTGCCTCGATCGAGACGATTTGATCGATCAGCCAGGCGCGGTCTTGCGCGCTGGCGGCATCGAGCAGCCGGTGCGCGCAGTAGCGGGCGAAGTCGAAATGCGGCCCGGCGGCGGCGAAGTCGAGCGTCGCGTAGTCGTCGGCCTGCTCGTTGAAGGCGTCGATGAACCCGCGCCGGATCGCTGCCTCGTCGTCGCCGAGCAAGCGCGCCTGGTTCTCGGCCTGCAGTTCGGCGATGCGCCGGCACATCGCGGTCGTGAACGCGACCCGTTGCTCCGGCGTGTATCTCAGCGCCGCCAGCCGGTCGGCAAGATGGATCAAAAAGATCAGGTAGTCGCGCAGGTAGGCGAAATACTGCGCGTCGGCCGCAATCTCGAACTGCGCCCTGCGCATGCGTTTGATCGACTCCAGCGCCAGCCGCCAGGCGGTAAACGCCGCCACGCTCGCGATCGACTCCGGCGTGCGCGGCTTGCCGCGTGCGAACCAGCGGCTTTTGGTGCGCTTGAGCATCGATCAGTAACCGCCCTTGCCGAACGGCTTGGGCAGCCCGGCCACGCGCACCCCCTGCTTGGCCGGGCCGCCCGGAAACAGGTCGTAAAGCGCCTTGTTGTCGTAACCGGGCAGCACTTCCTCCATGTCCTTCAGCATGTGGCGGTAATTTGGCGTCTGGCCGTGTTCGCGATACTGGTCGCGCAGGTAGTTGACGATCTTCCAGTGCTCGTCGGTCAGCGCGATGCCTTCGGCCGCCGCGATCACGCGCACCACGTCGTCGTCATAGCGGGGCTCCAGCAGGTAACCCTCGTCGTCGGCCTCCAACGTCTCGCCGTTCACTTCGTACTGCATCAGCTCTCCTCGTTTCGGTGTCTGCGCCGCAGGTAGAACTCGAATTCGCCGCGGCGCGCTTCGAATACATCGACCAGTTCGACCGACGTGGTGTCGGTCCAACTGGCCACGTCCGACGGCGCGCCGGGGCAGTTGCTGATCAGCACCAGAGA
>JAKANT010000266.1 GCA_021823635.1 Pseudomonadota bacterium | reverse complement strand
GCCGCGCGGGACCGCTCGAAGGCGTTCACCGACGCCTCCCGCCCGCCCGAGCGCCCCGAATTTTGTCTAGGTCAAATGCTTGACAACGCATCATTTGAGCGGACATTATGCGGGCGTTGGACAGTTTTGACTAGGACAAATTGGCGATGCGCTTGTACCGATCGTTTGCGAAATCGCGCGCTGTCGGGCACACTGCGATGCGGCCTTGTGCGGTGCATCCCGCCGCGCTCGGCCCGCAGATCTCTGGGCGCCCCGACGAGGCGAGCGCGCGATCTGGGCGACAATCCGAATCCGAACATGAACGCACGCCATCCGATGTTCCTGCCCGACGTGCAGGGTGCTGCCGACGCGCGCAATCTCGCCATCACTCGCGTCGGCGTGAAGTCCATTCGGCACCCGATCGCGGTCGCGTCGCCGGCCGGCGCACAGCCGACCGTTGCGAGCGTGGACATGTACGTGGCGCTGCCGGCGCACCAGAAGGGCACGCACATGTCGCGCTTCATCGAGGTGCTGGCCGCCCATCGCGCGCCGCTGGCGGTGCGCTCGCTGCGCGCGCTGCTCGGCACCATGCTCGCGCGGCTGGAAGCGAGCGCCGGCTACATCGAGATGCGCTTTCCGTACTTCATCAACAAGTACGCGCCGGTGTCGGGCGTGGCGAGCCTGCTCGACTACGAAGTGACGCTGCGCGGCGAGCAGCACGGCGTCCAGGTCAAGACGGTGCAGCAGGTCGTGGTGCCGGTGACTTCGCTGTGCCCGTGCAGCAAGAAGATCGCCGACTACGGCGCGCACAATCAGCGCGCCGCGATCACGATCGCGGTGGAGATCGCCGACGACCTGCCGCTCGAGCAGCAGGTCCGCTTCGCCGAGGAAGCCGCCTCCAGCGAGCTGTGGGCGCTGCTGAAGCGGCCGGACGAAAAATACGTGACCGAGCGTGCGTACGACAACCCGAAGTTCGTCGAGGACGTGGTGCGCGACATCGCGCTGGCGTTGAACCGCGACGAGCGCATCCTCGCCTACACGGTCGCCTCCGAAAACTTCGAGTCGATCCACAACCACTCGGCGTACGCCGAGATCGTTCACGACAAGCGCACGGGGCAGCGCTGACGCCGGGCATCCGGGCGTCGGCCTCGCCCGTATCGACCCTGGGGCGCCGCGTCCGCGGTGCCGGGCTTGGGGGTTGAGCGAATGCGCATCGCCGTCATTGGCGCCGGCGTGGCCGGCCTGGGCTGCGCCTACGCGCTGGCGCAGCGCGCCGCGCGCGTCACGTTGTACGAAGCGGCGCCGCGCCTCGGCGGCCACGCCCATACGGTCGACGTGACGCTGGACGGCCGCTCGTATCCGGTCGACACCGGCTTCCTGGTCTTCAACGAGCGCACGTATCCGAACCTGGTGCGGCTGTTCGCCGAACTGCGCGTGCCTGTGGCCAAGAGCGACATGTCGTTCGCGGTCAGCGCGCCGTTCGGATCGCGCCGGCTCGAATGGTCGGGCGCGCGCCTCGCCACCATGTTCGCGCAGCGGCGCAATCTCGTGTCGCCGCGCTTTCTGTCGCTGCTCGCCGACATCCTGCGCTTCAACGCGCAGGCCACGCGCATCGCGCAAAGCGGCGCCTTGCCGGCCCAGACGCTGGGCGAGTTTCTGCGGGCGCATCGTTACGGGGACGCGTTTCGCGACGGCTACTTGCTGCCGATGGCGGCCGCGATCTGGTCGTGCCCGGTGGACACGATGCTCGACTACCCGTTCGAGGCGTTCGTACGCTTCTGCCACAACCACGGGCTGCTGCAGATCGAGGGTCGCCCGCAGTGGTTGACGGTCGCCGGCGGCGCGCGCCAATACGTCGAGCGCATCGCGGCGCGCTTGCCCGACGTGCGCACGGCCGAGCCGGTGCGCGCGGTCGCGCGCGGCCGCTGGGGCAAGGTGGTGGTGATCAGCCGCAGCGGTGCAGAGGCGTTCGATCAGGTGGTGCTCGCCTGCCATAGCGACCAGTCGCTGCGCCTGCTGGCCGACGCCGACGAAGAGGAAAAAGCGCTGCTGGCGGCGGTCCGATACCAGCCGAATCGGGCGCTGCTGCACACCGATGCGGCGTTGATGCCGCAGTCGCGCAAGGTCTGGTCGGCGTGGAACTACCTGAGCGACGGCGCGCAGCGGCAGGCGCGCGTCTCGGTCACTTACTGGCTGAACCGGCTGCAACCGTTGCCGTTTGCGACGCCGCTGTTCGTCAGCCTCAATCCGCTGCGCGAACCGCACGCCGCCAAGACGTTGGCCGAATTCGACTACGAGCACCCGATCTTCGACGCCGCCGCCATCGAAGCGCAGCGCCGCCTGCCGGCGCTGCAAGGTCGGCGCGGCGTCTGGTTCGCCGGCGCCTGGACCGGTTTCGGTTTTCACGAGGACGGCCTGCGCTCCGGCCTCGCGGTCGCCGCTGCGTTGTGCGCCAAGGCCGATCAGGCCCAGCGCCTGGCCGCGTGAGCCCCATGCTGGCCACGATCGCCCACGGATCGGTACGCCATCGCCGCCTGCGACCGGCGGCGCACGCATTCGCCTACCCGGCGTTCTTCCTGCGCCTGCCGCTGCGCGCGCTCGCCGCCGCGCCGTGGCCATGGCGTCTGTTCGGCCGCAACCGCGCCGCGCCGTTGGCGCTGAACGACGCCGACCACGGCGACGGCCGGCCGCTGCTCGCCTGGATCGAAGACCTGCTGGCCGATGCCGGCATCGACGATGCGCGCGGCGAGATCTGGCTGCACACCTTCCCGCGCCAATTCGGTTACGTGTTCAACCCCGTGAGCTTTTGGCTGTGCGAGCGCGCCGACGGCGCGCTGCGGGCGATCGTCGCCGAAGTCAACAACACGTTCGGCGAGCGCCATGCCTACGTGCTCGCGCATGCAAACGGGGCGCCGCTCGCCTGGGGCGAAGAGCTCGCCGCCGCCAAGGTCATGCATGTGTCGCCCTTCAACCGCGTCGAAGGCCGCTACCGTTTTCGATTCGCCCACCGCCGACGCGACGGCGACGAGCGTTTCGTCGCACGCATCGACTATGACGACGCTGCCGGCCCGCTGCTGCAGACTTCGATCGAGGGACGGCTCGCGCCGCTGACCGACCGGGAAGTGGCCGCCGCGCTGGTGCGCCGGCCGCTATTCACGGTCGGCGTGATCGCGCGCATCCATTGGCAGGCGCTGCGGCTGTGGACGAAGCGAGTGCCCGTATTCAGCCACCCCGCAACGTTGGACGCCGGACGATGAGAGACGAACTGACCCTGGACGCAGCCGGCAGCGCGCGGCCGCCGGCAGCGGCGCGCTGGGCGTTGCAGCTTCTGGAGCGCCTGGCGCACGGCACGCTCGAGCTGACGCTGCCCGACGGCCGGCGTGCGCTGTTCGGCAGCGGCGCGCCGCACGCGCAGGTGCGGCTGCACAGTTGGGCGCCGCTCGAAGCAGCGCTGCGCTCCGGCGACGTCGGCTTCGCCGACGGCTACATCGCCGGCCAATGGTGGACCGACGATCTGGTCGGGCTGCTGCGCCTGCTGATCCGCAACCGTGCCGCCATCGACTCGATGATCTACGGCTCGTTCTGGGGCCGCCTGGCGTTGCGGCTCAGGCATCTGGCCCGCCGAAACACCAAGGCGCAGGCCAAGCGCAACATCCACGCGCACTACGACCTCGGCAACGACTTCTACGCGCTGTGGCTGGATTCGACGATGACCTACTCCAGCGCGCTGTTCGAAGACGGCGTGCCGCACGGGCCGGCGAGCGCGCACGAGCTGGCCGCCGCGCAACGCGCGAAGTACGCGCGCGTGCTGCGCCAGTTGCAGCTGCCGCCCGCAAGCCGCGTGCTGGAGATCGGTTGCGGCTGGGGCGGGTTCGCCGAGACGGCGGCGCGCGCCGGCCACTCGGTCAAGGCCCTGACGCTATCGCCCGCGCAACTTCAGCATGCGCAGGCGCGGCTGCAGCGACAGGGTCTGACCGCGCAGTTCGCGCTGCAGGACTATCGCGACGAACGGGGCCGCTACGACGGCATCGCCTCGATCGAGATGTTCGAAGCCGTCGGCGAGGCGTACTGGCCGGCGTACTTCG
>JAKANT010000265.1 GCA_021823635.1 Pseudomonadota bacterium | reverse complement strand
GCGGTGCCGATCCTGCGCAACGAGCGCGGCCAGATCTACATCGACACCGTGCTGCTCGAGGCGCAGTGGATCGCCACCCTCTTTTCGTTCACGCGCGCCTACTTCCTGGTCGATATGGAGGCGCCGTCGGCCTACGTCGCCTTCCTGCGCGACCTGCTGCCGCACAAGCCGGCTTCGGAGCTGTACACGATGGTCGGCCTGCAGAAGCAGGGCAAGACGCTTTTTTACCGCGACTTCCTGCACCACCTGCGGCATTCGACCGACAAGTTCGTGATCGCGCCCGGCATCAAGGGCCTGGTGATGACGGTGTTCACGCTGCCGTCGTTTCCGTACGTGTTCAAGCTGATCAAGGACGTCATTCCGTACCCGAAGGAGACCGACGCCGAGCAGATCAAGGCCAAGTACCAGCTCGTGAAGATGCACGACCGCGTCGGCCGCATGGCCGACACCTGGGAGTATTCGCAGGTGTCGCTGCCGCGCGCGCGCTTCACGCCGGAAGTGCTGCGCGAGCTGCTCACCTATTGCGCCAGCCGCGTCGAGATCGACGAACAGACGGTGCTGATCAAGCACGTCTACATCGAGCGGCGCATGACGCCGCTGAACATCTATCTTTCGCACGCCAGCGACGCCGAGGTCGATCACGCGATCCGCGAGTACGGCAACGCGATCAAGGACCTGATCGCGGCCAACATCTTTCCCGGCGACATGCTGTACAAGAATTTCGGCGTCACGCGGCTGAACCGCGTGGTCTTCTATGACTACGACGAGATCGAATACCTGACCGACTGCAATTTCCGCCGCATCCCGCCGCCGCCGAACGAGGAAGCGGAACTGTCGGGCGAACCGTGGTACCGGGTCGAGAAGCACGACGTGTTTCCGGAGCAGTTCGGCCCGTTCCTGCTCGGCGACCCGCGCATCCGCGCCGCCTTCCTCAAGTACCACGCCGACCTGCTGACGCCCGAATACTGGCAGCGCGCACAGGCGCGCATCCGCGCCGGCCAACTGGAGGACGTGTTCCCGTATCCGCGCGAACTGCGCTTCGCGCACCGCTTCGCGCCCGGCAGCGCGCGGCCGCGTTGAGCCTCAGTCGCCGATCAGGTGCAGCACGACCTCGCGGCGATGGCCGCGCCGGCGGTGTTCGTACAGGTAGATGCCCTGCCAGGTGCCGAGCGCAAGGCGGCCGTCGCTCACCGGCACCGAAAGCTGCGTCTGCATCAGCGCCGAGCGCACGTGCGCCGGCATGTCGTCGGGCCCTTCGGCCGTGTGCTCGAACAGCGCGTCGCCGTCCGGCACCAGGCGCGCGAGAAAGCGCTCCAGATCGCGCCGCACCTGCGGGTCGGCGTTCTCCTGGATCAGCAGGCTGGCCGAGGTGTGGCGGATGAAAACGGTGAGCAGCCCGACGCGCACGCCGCAGCGGCTCGCCCACTCGCGCACCTGAGGGGTGATCTCCACCGCACCGCGGCCGGCGGTCGCAATCGAGAGCATGGTCTGGAACTGCCGCACACGGCGATGCTACGCCGCCGCCGGCGCGCCGCGACGGGTGGGCGCGCCTGGGCCGATAATGGCGTTTTCGCCAGCAAGGAGCTCACCATGACCGATCCCATCGTCATCGTTTCCGCGGCCCGCACGCCGATCGGCGGCATGCTGGGAGATTTCGCGTCGCTTGCGGCCTATCAACTGGGCGCCGTGGCCGTCAAGGCGGCGGTGGAACGCGCCGGCGTCAAGGGCGAGCAGATCGACGAAGTGTTGCTCGGCAACTGCCTGATGGCGGGCCAGGGCCAGGCGCCGGCGCGGCAGGCGGCGCTCGGCGCCGGGCTGCCGCAGTCCACCGGCGCGGTCACGCTGTCCAAGATGTGCGGCTCCGGCATGCGCGCGATGATGTTCGCGCACGACATGCTGGCGGCCGGCAGCGCCGACGTGGTGGTCGCGGGCGGCATGGAGAGCATGACCAACGCGCCGTACCTGATTCCCAAGGGCCGGCAGGGCTACCGCTACGGCCACGCGATGATGTACGACCACATGGCGCTGGACGGTCTGGAGGACGCCTACGAGCGCGGCAAGGCGATGGGGGTGTTCGCCGAGCAGTGCGTGGCCAAGTACGAATTCACGCGCGCCCAGCAGGACCAATTCGCGATCGCCTCCACCGAGCGCAGCATCCGCGCCAACACGGACGGCTCGTTCGCGTGGGAGATCGCGCCGGTCAAGGTGCCGGGCAAGGGCGGCGAGGTCGAGATCAGCAAGGACGAACAGCCGTTCAAGGCCAAGCTCGACAAGATCCCGACGCTGAAACCCGCGTTCAAGAAGGACGGCACCATCACGGCCGCCAACGCCTCGTCGATCTCCGACGGCGCGGCCGCCTTGGTGCTGATGCGCGCCTCCACCGCGGAGAAGCTCGGCTGCCGGCCGATCGCGCGCATCGTCGCGCACGCGGTGCACGCGCAGGCGCCCGAGTGGTTCACCACCGCGCCGGTGGGCGCGATCGCCAAGGTGCTCGCCAAGTGCGGCTGGAAGGCCGAACAGGTCGATTTGTGGGAGATCAACGAAGCGTTCGCCGCCGTGACGATGGCGGCGATGCGCGAACACCGGCTGCCGCACGAGAAGGTGAACATCCACGGCGGCGCCTGCGCGCTCGGACATCCGATCGGCGCTTCCGGCGCGCGCATCGTCGTCACGCTGCTCGGCGCGCTGCGCAAGACCGGCGGCAAGCGCGGCGTGGCGGCGCTTTGCATCGGCGGCGGCGAAGCCACCGCGATGGCGCTGGAGATGGTGTGATCCGGGTCACGCGGCGGGCGCGTCCGCAAGGCGGGCCGTGAGCACGGTGCTCGTCGTCGGCGCCTCGCGCGGCATCGGCCTGGAGTTCGCGCGCCAGTACGCGGCCGACGGCTGCCGCGTGCTGGCCACGTTTCGACAGCCCGAGCACGGCGAGCGGCTGCGCGCGCTGGGCGCCGAGCCGCTCGCGCTCGACGTGCTGGAGGCGGCGAGCCGCGCCGCGTTCTTACGGCGGCTGGCCGGCGAACGGCTCGACCTCGCGATCCTTTCGGCCGGCGTCTACGGCCCGCGCACGAGCACGATCGAGCCGCCCGATCCGGTCGAGTTCGATCGCGTGATGCGCACCAACGTGCTGGCGCCGATGGTGCTGATTCCGGCGCTGGCGCCGCGGCTGGCCAGCCCCGGCGGCAAGCTGGCCGTGCTGTCCAGCCGCATGGGCTCGACCACGCTGATGGGAAGCGGCTACGGTTGGCTCTATCGCGCCAGCAAGGCGGCGTTGAACAACGCGCTGCGCGCCGCCAGCCTCGAACTGTCGCCGAGCGGGCTGATTTTGATCGCCTTTCACCCGGGCTGGGTGCGCACCGACATGGGCGGCGCCGGCGCCGACCTGGAGGTCGCCGACAGCGTGGCCGCGATGCGCGACGTGCTGGCGCGCGCCAACGGCTCGCACAACGGCAAGTTCCTCAATTACAACGGCGAGCACCTGGCATGGTGAGGAAACGGATCTCCTCGGGCTCAACGTTCGAAACCACCGCCGGCTACAGCCGGGCGCTTGTCGACGGCGACGACGTGTTCGTCTCCGGCACCACCGGCTTCGACTATGCGTCGATGACGATCGACGCAGATCCGGTCGCGCAGTGCCACCAATGTTTTCGCAATCTGGCCGCCGCGCTGGCGCAGGCCGACTGCACGCTGGACGACGTGGTGCGCGTGCGCTACTACCTGACCGACGCCGCGCTGTTCGAAACGTTGGCGCCGGTTTTCGGTCAATATTTCGGCCGTGCGCGGCCGGCGGCCACCGCGATCGTGTGCGGCCTGGTCGATCCGCGCATGAAGCTGGAGATCGAAGTGACGGCGAGGCGACGCCGATGAATCGCGCCTACGACAAGTCCGAGGACGACGACACCGCACCGCTGCGCGACGCCCGCACCACGGTCGCCCGGCCCGCGCCGCCAGAGCCTACCGAGGGGCTGTTGACGCGGCTCGTCGCCTCGGTGCAATGGGTCACGGTTCCGCTGTTCGCGGGCTTCGTGTTCGGCATCTGCGGCATGCTGGCCGCCGGCAGCGTGGAATTCACGCT
>JAKANT010000264.1 GCA_021823635.1 Pseudomonadota bacterium | reverse complement strand
GTGCCGGCCGCGGGCGGCGTGCGGCTCCACTATCGCGCGCGCTTCGCGCCGACGTTCGAGCTGCCGCCGATCGTGGGCACGCTGGCCGTGCGCCAGACGATGAAGCGACAGTTCGACGCGCTGGTCGCGGAGATCGGCCGCCGCCAAGGCGGGCGGCGGCCCGACGGCTCATGAGAGCGCTGGCCGCGCTGGCGGTGCTGGCGGCTGCCGGCTGCGCCACCCCCGATCCCTATCGCCACGCGCCGATCGCCGATCACGTGCGGCGCGACGACGCGGTCGGCGCGTGCGCGCGGCTGTTCGAGCAGATCGACCGCGCCATCGATGCGGCTGGCCGGCGCGATGCGCAGGCGCCGCGCATCGACGGCTTTCCGTACCTGCGCGTGGACCGTCTGAGCGCGCGCTTGAGGCCGCATCCGGCCGACCGCGCCGCGCAGCAGGCCTGGCGCGAGCGGCTCGCGCACCTGGACCGCGAAGCGCGCGTGTTCGAGCTGGCCGACGGTGCCGGCATCGGCGCCGACGCCGCCGCCCTCGACCGCTGCCGCGAGCGGCTGGCGGAAGAAGACGCGGCCGCGCCGCAACTGCCGCACGCCGCCACGGTGCCGGACGATTACTCCACCGCGCTGCGCGCCGCAGGCCTGTACCCGCTCACCAAGCTGGCGTTCGCCGCGGCGATCCGCAACTGGCATGCCGAGGTACGCGCCGAATATGCGCTGCCGCTCGAGCGGCTGCCGCAGCGCGGCCGTCTGACCCGTTATGCGCCGCGGCCGCCGCTGACGCTGGCTCGCACCGAGCCCGCCGTCGACGGCATCGACGCGCTGGGGTTGCCGCGCTTGTCCGCTGCTGCGGCCGAAGCGCTGCTGGCGCGGCATGCGCCGTTGCTCGAGGTCGACACCGTCGACGGCGACGATCGCATCGGCCGCCTCGCATGGGGCGACGGCGGCACGCGGGTGGTCGTGGACACCTCGCGGCCGGTCGCGTACGCGCGCCTGACGTTCACCCGTTTCAACGGCCGCTTCGTGCCGCAGCTCGTCTACACGTTCTGGTTTCCGGCGCGCCCGGCCCAGGGCCGCCTCGACGTGCTGGCCGGCCACCTGGACGGCCTGATCTGGCGCGTCACGCTGGATGCCGACCTGCAGCCGATCGTGTACGACACGATCCATCCGTGCGGCTGCTACCACCTTTTTTATCCCACCGAACGCGTGCGCGCGCGCCCGCGGCCGATTCCGGGCGAGGGCCCTTTCGACGAGTCGATGTTCGCGCCGCAGATGGCGCCCACGCTTGGCGCAGGCGAGCGGCTGCTGCTGCGCATTTCGTCGCGCAGCCACTACCTGCAACGGGTCATCGCCGTCAAGGAGGCGGCGGCCGATGCGGTCGAATACGACCTGCGCGACGACAACGAACTGCGCGCGCTGCCGTGGCCGAACGAGTCCACCGCGCGCGGCTTCCGCAGCGCGTTCGGCCCCGACGGCCTGATCGCCGGCAGCGAGCGGCTCGAGCGCTTCTTGTTCTGGCCGATGGGCATCGCCAGCGCCGGCCAGATGAGGCAATGGGGACGGCACGCGACCGCCTTCGTCGGCCGCCGCCACTTCGACGATCCGGACCTGTTCGAGCGCTATTTCGAGCCGGCGCGCGGTGCCGGATCGAGCGGCGCGGATTGACCGCGGCACGCGAGGTTCAATCGGGCTGCGCGCCGGCGCGCCCGTCGTGCACCGACCATTGGGCGGCGGTCGTCACCTGCGGCAGCGGCTGCGTCACATCGTCGGCGACGCGCAGCCGCACTTGCAACGCCTGCGGCGTGAGGTCGGCGAGCAGGTAGCCGCGCCGCGTACCGTCGGCGAAGCGCACGTGCGGGTTGGCGGCGGCCAGGCGCGCGATCGCCTCGGCGCTGAAACTCGTCGGCGACGTGATGCTGGTGCCGCAGAACTCGGTGGCGATGACGGCCGAGGCCGGATCGTCGAAGTCGGCCTTCACGTCGCACACGTAGGTGGTGTGCACGTCGCCGCCCAGCACCACCGCGTTGCGCGTGCGCGCCAGCAGTTCGCACACGCGCGCGCGCTCGGCCGGATAGCCGTCCCAGCCGTCGTTCCAGAAGCGGCGCGCACCGTTGGCGCGCGCCACCTGCGAGAACAGGGTCTGCTGCACGAGGAAGTTGAAGCGCGCGCGGCTTGCCGGCAACTCGCCGCGCAGCCAGCGCAGTTGCTCGGCGCCCAGCAGCGTGCGCGCGGCATCGCGCCGCTCGGGGCAGGCGTCGTCTTCGACGACGTTGCTGCCGCCGCGCCCGGGCGGCTGGCATGCCTGGCGGTCTCGGTACTGGCGGTCGTCGAGCACGAAGAAACTGGCCAGCGCGCCGGCATCGATGCGCCGGTAGACGCGCACGTGCGAGAAGCGTTCGACCAGCGCCGCCGCCGGCAGCGGCATGTGTTCGTAGTAGGCCTGATAGGCGGCCGCGCGCCGCGCGGCGCCGTCGATGGTCGGGTCTTCGCCGACGTCGCCGGCGTAGTCGTTCGAGACCTCGTGATCGTCCCAGGTGAGCACCCAGGGGCAATGCGCGTGCATGCGCTGCAGCGCCGGGTCGAGCCGGTACAGCGCGTGCCGCAGCCGATAGTCGGCAAGCGTGCGCGCGGTCGGAAACGGATGCGGCCGGTAACGCCGTTCGCGCGGGCCGCCCTCGTAGATGTAGTCGCCGACGAACAGCACCAGCTCCGGATCGTCGGCGCGCATCGCCTCATATGCGCCGAAGTGGCCGTACTCGTAGTGCTGGCAGGAGGCGAGCGCAAAGCGCACGCGTTCGGCGGCGGTCGGTTGCGGGCGCGTACGGCCGACCGGGCTCACTGCGTCGCCGAGCACAAAGCGGTAGAAGTACCAGCGGCCGGGTTGCAACCCCGCCAGCTCGACGTGCACGCTGTGCGCCAGCTCGGGGGCCGCGACGGCGGTGCCGCGGCGGACGATGCGGCGAAAACCGTCGTCGGCCGCCAATTCCCAGCGCACTTCGATCGGCTCGCTCTGAGCCTCGAGGCGCCGGCGCGCCGCCAGATAGTCTTCGAATGGCAGGTGCGACAGCCGCTCGAGCGTGGCTTCGAGCCCCGGCGCCACGCGCGTCCACAGCACGACGCCGCCCGCGGAAGGACCACTCGCTACGCCGAGCGCAAATGGATCGGCCTGCAGCCGCGGCGGCGCGAGCGCCACGGCCTTGCGCCACGGCAGCGGCAGTGCGGCGGCGGCGGCGAGTCGGAGCAGATCGCGTCGGTTCACGTTCGGTGCGGCGTCGGACGGGCGGTATCGTAAAGGCGTCCACTTTTCGCGCTCGTGAATGAAACTGCGCGTCGCCACCTACAACATCCACAAGGGCGTGACCGGCATCCGGCGCCGCCCGCGCATCCACGACGTCCGCCTGGCGCTGCACGCGATCGACGCCGACATCGTGTTCCTGCAGGAAGTGCAGGACCGAAACGAACGGCTGACGCGGCACCCGAACTACCCGCGCGGCACCCAGCTCGATTTTCTCGCCGCCGGCGGCTACGAGTACCGCGCCTACGGCATCAACGCGGTGTATCCGCACGGCCATCACGGCAACGCCATCCTGTCGCGCCATCCGATCCGGCATTTCACCAATCACGACATCTCCGACCACGCGCTCGAGAAGCGCGGCCTGCTGCACGCGGTGGCGCGGCTGCCGCGCGGCCGCAACCGCGACGTGCACCTGATCTGCGTGCACTTCGGGCTGATCAAGCGCAGCCGCGTGCGGCAGGCCGGCTTTCTGATCGACTTTGTGCGCGCCGAGATTCCAAAAAAGGCGCCGGTGATCATCGCCGGCGACTTCAACGACTGGCAGAAGCGCGTCGACGAGCTGCTGCGCGAAGCGCTCGGCGTCGAGGAAGTGGCGGGGTCGGCGCCGCTGCCGGAAAGCCGCTCGGTACTGGACCGGCTGCTGCCGTGGCGCGACAGCGGCGACGCGCGGCCGGCGGTGGCGCGCACGTTCCCGAGCTTCGCGCCGTGGCTGACGCTGGACCGCATCTACGTGCGCGGCTTTCGCGTGCTCGAGGTGCAGGTGCCGCGCGGCCTGGTGTGGGCGCGCCGCTC
>JAKANT010000263.1 GCA_021823635.1 Pseudomonadota bacterium | reverse complement strand
CCTGCTGCGCCATCTTCAGCGCGGCTGGTCGTTCCTGAAGCCGGAGCTCAACGAATGGGTCGACCTGCTGCCGGCGCAGCAGCGCCTGGAGGAGGCGACCTGGTACAAAGGCACCGCGGACGCCGTGTTCCAGAACCTGGACATCATTCGCGCCGAAGCGCCCGATTTCGTGGTCGTGTTGGCCGGCGACCACGTCTACAAAATGAACTACGGCGCGATGTTGCGCTTCCACGTCGAAAAAGGCGCGCGCTGCACGGTGGCCTGCTTCGAGGTGCCGCTCGAGCAAGCGAGCGCGTTCGGCGTGATGGAGGTCGACGGCGACCGCAAGATCACGCGCTTCGTCGAAAAGCCGGCGCAGCCGCCCTCCATGCCGGGCCGGCCGGACCGCGCGCTCGCCAGCATGGGCATCTATGTGTTCGACGCCGAGTATCTGTACCGTGAGCTGGCGCGCGACGCCGCCGAGCGCGATTCGGCGCACGACTTCGGCCGCGACATCGTGCCGGCCGCGGTGGCACAGGGCGTGGCGTATGCGCAGCCGTTCGACGAAACCTGCGTTCGCAGTTCGCCCGACGAGGCGCCGTACTGGCGCGACGTCGGCACGATCGACGCCTACTGGGAGGCGAACATCGATCTGACCGCGACGCGGCCGCTGCTGAACCTGTACGACCGGCGCTGGCCGATCTGGACCTATCAGGAGCAGCTGCCGTCGGCCAAGTTCGTGCACAACGTCGGCGACCGCCGCGGCATCGCCATCGAATCCTGCGTCTCGGGCGGCTGCATCATCTCCGGCGCGCTGAACCGTTCGCTGCTGTTTTCCAGCGTGCGCGTGCATTCCTGGGCGCGGGTCGACTGGTCGGTGCTGCTGCCGGGCGTGCAGGTCGGCCGCCACGCGCGCTTGAACAAGGTGGTCGTCGATCGCGGCTGCGTGATCCCGGACGGCATGGTCATCGGCGAGGATCCGGAACTGGACGCGCGCCGATTCCGCCGCACGCCGGGCGGCGTCACGCTGGTGACGCAAGGCATGCTCGATCGGCTCGCCTGAGGCGGCCGCCGTGCGCCCCGCCCATCTAGCGCCGACCGAACAGCCGCTTCAAAAAGGCCTTCAGCAGGCTCCAGAAGCCGAAGCTCGCCTGCGGCGGCGGTGCGGGCGGCGGTGCCGCCGCCGCCACGGGCGCGGCGCGCGCGGCCAGTTGCAGCGAGAACGCCTCGAAGAACTTGTCGGCCATCGCGCCGGAGGCGGCGTCGATCAGGCGCGAGCCGACCTGCGCCAGCTTGCCGCCGACCTGCGCCTCGGCCACGTACACGAGACGGGTTTCGCTCGGCGACACCTCGATCAGCTCGACCTTCGCCTCGCCGCGCGCGAAACCCGCCGCGCCGCCCGCGCCGTCGAACTTCAGCGTGTAGCCGCGTGGCGCATCGACGTCGGCGAGCTTCATGCGGCCCTTGAAGCGCGACTTCACCGGCCCGATCGCCGCGTTCAACGCGACCTCGTATTCGTCGTCGGCCACGCGCGTCATGCTCTCGCAGCCCGGCACGCACAGCTTCAGGACTTCGACGTCGTTCAACGCCGCCCACGCGGTGGCGCGATCGGCGGCAAGCATCCGTTCACCTCGCAGTTGCACGCTGTTCTCCTCCAATGTGTGGCGCGCTCGTGCGGTCGGCGGCGAGCAGCCGGGCGAGCGCCTCCAGGCTTTCGATGTTGTGCACCGGCAGGAAGCGGTCGACGTACGGCAACATCGCGCGGATGCCGCGCGCGCGCGGCTCGAAGGCGTCGTAGCGCAGCAGCGGATTGAGCCACACCAGACGCCGGCACGACTTGGCCAGACGCTCGGTCTGCGCCGCCAGCAGCTCCAGGTCGCCGTGTTCCAGGCCGTCGGTCATCAGCAATACGGTGGGGCTGCCCGCCAGCACGCGGCGCGCCCACTTGACGTTGAACTCCTTCAGGCAGCCAGCAATGCGCGTGCCACCGGACCAGTCGTCCACGGCCTTGACCACCGCCGCCACCGCTTCGTCGGGGTCGCGCGTCTGCAGCTGGCGCGTGATGTGGGTAAGCCGGGTGCCGAAGACAAACGCGTGCACGCGGTGATCGGCGTTCGACGCTCCGTGCAGGAAGTGCAGGAACATGCGCGAGTAGCGGCTCATCGAACCGGAGATGTCGACGATCACCACCAACGGCTCCGGGCGCGTCGCCCGCTCGCGGCGCGGCAGCTCGGCGAAGTCGCCGCCGCGGCGCGCCGAGCTGCGCGCCAGCGCGCGCAGGTCGATGCGGTCGCCCCGATGCGAGCGCCGGTAGCGGCGCGTGGCCAGCCGCTCGAAGAACGGACGCAGTTCGGTGAGCAGCCGCTTCGCGGCCGCCCATTCGGCCGCGCTCATGGTTTCGAAGTCGGCCTTGCGCAACTGCTCGCGGTCCGACCAGGTCAGTTGCGCGTCGATCTGGATGCGCTGCTCCTGTGGCGGCGGCGGGCGCGGCAGGTCGCTTTTGAAAAGCGCCTCGCCGAGGCGCCGGTTCTCCGCCGGCGACGGTGCGCCGCCCAATTTGCCGCTCACCTCGGGCAGCAGCATGCGCATCATCTGCCCGAGCAGGTCCGGGTCTTTCCAGAACACGTGAAACGCCTGGTCGAACAGCAGCCGGTGTTCGGCGCGGTCGATCAGGCAGGCAAGCAGCGTGGCGTAGAAATCCTCGCGCGAGCCGATGCCTGCCACGCGCAGCGCGTCGAGCGCCAGCAGCACGCGGTCGGTCCCGACCGGAACGCCGGCCGTGCGCAGCACGCGCGCGAAGTGCACCACGTTTTCCGCCAGGTGGCCCGGCAGGTTGTCGAGCGCGGCGGCTGGCAGCATCGTCAGGCAGCCGCGAGCGCAGGCCGCTGCGGCACGCGATCGACCCACCAGGCCATCGCCACCAGCAGCCATTGCGCCTGTCCGACCCAAGCGATCGCCGCCACGCTCGGCGGCGGCGGCCCGAATGCATGGGCGACGAAGACGGCGGCGAGCAGCGCTGCGAAGGCCACGAGCGGCCAGCGGCGCAAGCCCAGTCCGCGCGTCGCACGGCGATACAGGATCAACCCGCCGGCGAGCAGCGAGGCCTCGACCGCGACGGTCGCGGCGATCGAGTGCCACACGCCGAGCCCGAAGGATGCGGCGCCCGGCGCGAGCGGCAGATCGGGGCGGTGCATGACCACGTCCAGCGGCCAATGGCTGACCACCAGTGCCGCGACGACCAGGGCGGCGCCCAGCTCGCGCCGACGCACGTAGTAGGCCGCGCCCAGGGCCGCGGCCCACAGCGCGAGCGCCGCGAGGCTGTGCGAGATCGGGTAGTAGTCGAAGACGAGCGCCGTCGGTCCCGCCTGCGCCGGATGAATGCGCACGCGTTCGACGCCGGCCAGCACCAGCGCCGGCCACAGCAGGTCGGCCAACACCGCCGCCAACGTCAGCGTGCCGAGCGATGCGCGCGGCGCCAGCGCCTTCGCTGCCAAGGCGGCCGCGTAATGGCCGAGGAACATGGCGAGAGGACTACGCGGCGGCGACTTCCTGCCGGATGCGCTCGACCATCTTCGCCGCCTCGCTGCCCTGCACCTTGGCGATGTCGTCCTGGTACTTCAGCAGCACGCCGAGCGTGTTGTTGACCGTCTCCGGCTCCAGCACCACGGCATCGAGCGCCAGCAGCGCGCGCGACCACTCGATGGTCTCGGCCACGCCCGGCAGCTTGTACAGATCCATTTTGCGCAGCCCCTGCACGAACAGCACGATCTGCTTGGACAGCGCCTCTCTGACGCCTGGCACCTTGCGGCGAACGATCTCCAGCTCGCGCGCCGCGTTCGGATAGTCGACCCAGTGGTACAGGCAGCGGCGCTTGACCGCATCGTGGATCTCGCGCGTGCGGTTGGAGGTGATGATCACCACCGGCGGCTGCGCCGCACGGACCGTCTTGAACTCCGGAATCGTGATCTGAAAGTCGGACAGCACCTCCAGCAGATAGGCCTCGAACGGCTCGTCGGTGCGGTCGAGTTCGTCGATCAGCAGCACCGGCGCCACGTCGTGCGGCGCCAGCGACCGCAGCAGCGGCCGCGCGATCAGAAAGCGCTCGGT
>JAKANT010000262.1 GCA_021823635.1 Pseudomonadota bacterium | reverse complement strand
TCCGAACGTGGACTTCTACTCCGGCATCGTGCAGAAGGCGATCGGCATCCCGGTGTCGCTGTTCACGGCCATCTTCGCGCTGGCGCGCACCGTGGGCTGGATCGCGCAACTGAACGAGATGATCGCCGACCCCGAATACAAGATCGGCCGCCCGCGCCAGCTCTACGTCGGGCAGACGCGGCGCGACGTCAAACCGATCGAGCAGCGCTGAAAGCGGACCGAAGGCGGAAAAGCGGCGCCGCGGGCGCCGCTTTTCGTTTCATCGTCGGCGTGCCGCGGCGATTTGACCCCGAAGCGCTGCGCAACTCGAATCATGGCGGAGCGCGCGAAAGTTCGACGATACGAGCGCGTCCGTTCAGACAGTGACGAGCGCGTTGCGGGAGGTGTCGAAAATGGCGCGCGATTTACCCTACGCCGATGGTCTGCGGATCACGGCGCCGCGTTCGGCCGCGATGCCCCTGGCATCCGTGCCAGGTGCGGCGGCGGTCATGGACGCCGCGCGCTGCGCTTTCGGCGTCGAACGGTGCGAACGACTGCCGTTGCGGGCGCGGCTGCTGGACGTGCTCGAACAGCTCGACCGCGGCTACTTGCTGGCATTCGCCTGCGGCGCTGCGCCTGCGGTCTGGCTCGACGGCCAGCCCGACATCGCGCTGTTGGCCGGCGTGCTGTTCACTTACGGCTACGTGCAGATCGTCGGCCGTCATCGCGACAACGCCAACATCGTGTACTTCGGGCTGTCGCCCGCCGGCGGACGCAAGCTGCGCGAGGGCCGCGCGTGGTGGAACTCGCTGTCCTGCTGGCAGCGCTTGAAAGTGCGCATCTTCGGCTGAGCGCGGCGCGGGTCGCCGTGCGGCGGGCCGCGGGATGCGCAGTGCCGGTCAGGGCGTGTGGCGGCGCGCGACCCAGTAGGTGGCTCCCTCGGGGCCGTAGCGCTCGGCGTGCGTCACGTCGCGCCGCAGTTCGAAGGCGTCGCCGGCGCGCAAATGACGCGTGGTTTCGCCGACCGTCAGCCACATGTCGCCGCGCACGACCACGGCTTTGACCGCGAACGGATGCGAGTGCGGCCCGAGCGTGACATTCGGATCCCAGGTGCGCTCGGTGACTTCGTCGTAGCCCTGCGCGCGCGCCTCGGCCTCGAAGGCACTGAAGTGCGGCATGCCCATCGTCGCCTGCGTCGAGTCGCTCGCCGCCTCAACGCAACGAAGCGTTGATGCGCTCCAGCATCGCCGCGCCCGGGCACAGCTCCGCCTCGCCGAGCTGATTCAGCGGCCGCTCGACCGTGTTCAGGTGCGCGTGCAGGTCACGCGGCTGCGGATCCACGTACAGAAGACCGGTGACGATCTCTCCGCGCATCTGATGCGACTGGATGTGGTTTATCGCGGCCAGGCGGTCGCCCGGGTCGTAGCCATCGTGCAACTTGCGCAAGCGCAGGCGCGACCCGTCGTGCTGAATGATTTCGATCACTTCGCCGGGCCGGTACTCGGCTTCGATCGGCGCTCGCGCCGGCCAGAAGTCCAGACGGTTGACGGCATCGTTGTGTTCGCGCACGTAGTCGTAGCTCTTGGTGCTGCCCGGGTGGTTGTTGAACGCCACGCACGGGCTGATCACGTCGATGAACGCCGCGCCCCGATGCATCAGCGCCGCCTTGATCAGCGGCACCAGTTGCTCCTTGTCGCCGGAAAACCCGCGCGCGACGAAGGTGGCGCCCAGTTGCAGCGCCAGCGACACCAGATCGATCGGCGCGTCGGTGTTGACCGCGCCGCGCTTGGACTTCGAGCCGGTGTCGGCGGTGGCCGAGAACTGACCCTTGGTCAGTCCATACACGCCATTGTTCTCGACGATGTACGTCATGTTCACGCCGCGGCGCATCGCATGCGCGAACTGGCCAAGTCCGATCGAGGCCGAGTCGCCGTCGCCGGACACGCCCAGATAAATCAGGTCGCGGTTGGCGAGGTTGGCGCCGGTGGCCACCGACGGCATGCGGCCGTGTACCGAGTTGAAGCCGTGCGAATTGCCAAGGAAGTAGTCCGGTGTTTTCGACGAACAGCCGATGCCGGACAGTTTGGCCAGCCTATGCGGCTCGATCTCCAGCTCCCAGCACGCCTGGATGATGGCGGCCGAAATCGAGTCGTGTCCGCAGCCGGCGCACAGGGTCGAAACCTTGCCTTCGTAGTCGCGCCGCGTGTAGCCGAGCGCGTTGCGCGGCAGCGTCGGGTGGTGCAGCTTCGGTTTGGCGAGGTACGTCATGAATCGGTGGCGGTTGTGCAGGGAGGATTTCGCGTCAGGCGCGCCGCTTCAGCGGCTCGACGTTGCGGCTCTTGATCGCCTCGCCGATCGCCTGGGCGATGAAGCGGGCGGTAATCGGCGTGCCGTCGTAGTGAAGGATCGGCACCAGTTTGGCCGGATCGACCTCGAGTTCGATGGTCAACATCGAGCGCAATTGCGCGTCGCGGTTCTGCTCGACCACGAACACGGTTTCGTGCTCGCGGATGAAATCGAGCACCGGCGCCGAGAAGGGGAACGCGCGCACGCGCAGTGTGTCGACCGCCGTCCCCTGTCGCTCGAGCGTTTCGATGGCCTCGGCCATAGCCGGGCTCGTCGAGCCGAAGTAGATGACGCCGAAGCGGGTCTTGGTGAGACTGCGGCGCACGACCGGCTGCGGCACCAGCCGCTTGGCGGTTTCGAACTTCTTCAGCAGGCGCTGCACGTTGTAGACGTAGTCCGGCCCGGCTTCCGAATAGCGTGCGTACGCGTCCTTGGTGGTGCCGCGCGTGAAATACGCGCCGCGCGTCGGATGCGTTCCCGGATAGGTGCGATACGGGATGCCGTCGCCGTCGACGTCCAGGTAACGGCCGAAGTCCTTGCCGGCTTCGAGCTCGGCGGCGGTCATCACCTTGCCGCGGTCGTAGCGGCGACGGTCGTCCCACGCAAACGGTGCCGTCAGCCGCTGGTTCATGCCGATGTCGAGATCGGTCATCACGAACACCGGCGTCTGCAGGCGGTCGGCGAGGTCGAGCGCCGCCGCCGCGAACTCGAAGCACTCGTGCGGATCCTCCGGGAACAGCAGCACGTGTTTGGTGTCGCCGTGCGAGGCGTAGGCGCACGCGAGCAGATCGGCCTGCTGCGTTCGGGTCGGCATGCCGGTCGAGGGGCCGCCGCGCTGCACGTTGATGATGGTGGCCGGGATCTCGGCGAAGTAGGCGAGCCCGATGAATTCCGTCATCAGGGAGACGCCCGGCCCCGAGGTGGCGGTGAACGCCCGCGCCCCGTTCCAGCCGGCGCCGATCACGATGCCGATGGAGGCGAGTTCGTCCTCGGCCTGCACGATCGCGTACCTGTTCTTGCCGCTGGCCGGATCGACGCGCAGCCGGCTGCAGTATTTCTGGAACGCCTCGGCGAGCGACGAGGAGGGCGTGATCGGATACCACGCGCACACGGTGGCACCGCCGTACACGCAGCCCAGCGCTGCCGCCGAGTTGCCGTCGACGAAGATGCGGTCGCCGATCAGGTCGCGCCGTTCGATGCGCAGTGCGAGGACGTCGTTCAGGTGCTCGCGACCATGGTGCAGGCCGGTCATGAACGCATCGAGGTTCGGCTTGATCAGTTTGTCCTTGCCCTTGTACTGCTCGCCGAGCAGCTGCGCGATGACGTCCGGGTCGATGCCGAGCATCGCCGCCAGCACGCCCACGTACATGATGTTTTTCAACAGTAACCGTTCCTTCGGATCGGCGAACTTGGCCGCCGCGATCTCGGTAAGCGGCACGCCGATCGCGTACACGTCGTCGCGAAACTTCGACGGCGGCAGCGGCTTGGTGCTGTCGTACAGCAAGTAGCCGCCTGGCTCGATCTCGCGCACGTCGGCGTCCCAGGTCTGCGGATTCATCGCCACCATCAGGTCCACGCCGCCGCGGCGGCCGAGCCAGCCGTCCTCGCACACGCGCACTTCGTACCAGGTCGGCAGGCCCTGGATGTTCGAGGGGAAGATGTTGCGCGGTGAGACCGGCACGCCCATGCGCAGGATGCTGCGCGCGAAAAGTTCGTTGGCGCTGGCCGATCCGGAGCCGTTGACGTTGGCGAACTTGACGACG
>JAKANT010000261.1 GCA_021823635.1 Pseudomonadota bacterium | reverse complement strand
TGAAGCGATCACGCTGCGCCCGGCTGGGAGGATTTCTTCGCACGCCAGGTCATCGCGCCGCTGTGGCAGCGCGGCTGGCGCGCGTTCTTCCTGGACACGCTCGATGCGCACCGTGCCTTCGCCACCACGGAGGCCGCACGACGCGCGCAGGAAGACGCGCTGGTGGCCGCCGTCGAACGGCTGCATCGCGACTTCCCCGGCATCCGGCTGATCGCGAATCGCGGCTTCGAATGGCTGCCGCGCGTGCGCGGCAAGGTCGCCGCGGTGGCGGCCGAGTCGCTGTATCGCGGCTGGGACGCCGGCGCGCGGCGCTATGTCGAAGTAGCCGCGGCCGACCGCGCCTGGCTCGCCGCGCGGCTGCGCAAGACGGCGGCGGCGCTGGGCGTGCCCGCCATCGCGATCGATTACGTGCCGTTCGCGGCGCGCGCGCAGGCGCGCGAGACGGCGGCGCGCATCCGCGCCGAAGGGTTCATTCCGTGGGTGGCGGACGCCGCGCTCGGCACGCTCGGCGTCGGCGACCTGGAGCTCGTGCCGCGACGCGTGCTGCTGGTGACGGACGTGCCGCCCGGCGTAGACATGATGCACACCAGCGCCTACCGCTTCCTCGCGCTGCCGCTGCACTGGCTCGGTTACGCGATCGATCCGGTGGACGTGCAGGGGCCGCTGCCCCTGCATGCCACGCGCGGCACGCACGCCGCAGTGGTCACCTGGTTTTCGCAGTCCCCGCAACGGTTGAACCCGGACTTCGACGCCTGGCTGGCAGAGCAGATACAGGCGGGACTCAGGCTGGTGATGTTCAACTTCCCGGCGATCGCGGCCGAGTCGCCGCTGGCGCGCGCGCTCGAGGTGCGCGCGGTCGCCACGCGCGCCGGCCCGCAGCCGCTGGCGCGGCGCGATCCTCGGCTCGGATTCGAGACCGCGCCGCCGCAGCTGGCGCTGCCGACGGCGTGGCTGCAACTGGCCAACGCGACGCAGCGCTGGGCGCAGCTCGGCTCGGGCGACGCGCTCGCCGACGCGGTGGCGATCGCGCCCTGGGGCGGGATGGCGCTGTCGCCGTACGCGGTCAACGTCGATGCGGTCGGCGACCTGGCGCGCTGGGTGATCGACCCGATCGACTTCCTGTTCGAGGCGCTCGGCCGCCCCGACTTCCCGGTGCCCGACGTCACCACCGAAGCCGGCCGCCGCCTGCTGCTGGTGCATATCGACGGCGACGGCTTTCCCTCGCGCGCCGAGCGCGCCGGGGCGCCGTTCGCAGGCGAGGTCCTCGAGCGTGAGGTGCTGCGGCGCTACCGCATTCCGCACACGGTTTCGGTCGTTCAGGGCGAAATCGCCGGCAACGGCCTGTTCGCGCAACTGGCGCCGCAACTGGAAGACATCGCGCGCCGCATCTTCGCGCTGCCGCACGTGGAGATCGCCAGCCACTCGTACTCGCATCCCTTTCAGTGGCAACGGCTGGTCGGCGCGGCGCCGGGCCAAACGGTCGAGGGCGCCAGCCTCATGCTGCCCGGCTACACGTTCGATCTGGCCACCGAGATCGAAGGCTCGGCGCGCTACATCGACACGCGCCTGGCGCCGCCGGGCAAACGCACGCGCGTGTTCCTGTGGACCGGCGATTGCCTTCCGCCTGCGGCGGCGCTGGACATGGCGCGCGCGGCGGGTTTGCTCAACATGAACGGCGGCGACACGCTGATCACGCGCGACCGGCCGACGCTCACGCTCGTCGCCGGGCTCGGCATCCGGCGTGGCACGGACCTGCAGGTGTTCGCGCCCAACCAGAACGAAAACCTCTACACGAACCGGTGGCGCGGGCCGTTCTGGGGCTACCAGCGCGCGATCGAGACCTTCGAGCTGACCGAATCGCCGCGCCGGCTAAAGCCAGTCAACATCTACTATCACACCTACTCGGTGACCAAGGACGCGTCGCTCGCCGCGCTGCACCGGGTCTACGCCTGGGCGCTGGCGCAGCCGCTGGTGCACGTGTACGCGTCCGAATACATCCTCAAGGTGCACGACTTCCACCGGCTGGCGATCGCGCGCGATTTCAGATCGCCGCGCCCGGCCTTCCGCGTGCGCGGCGCCGAGGCGCTGCGCACGCTGCGGCTGCCACCGCAGGCGCGCATCGATCTGGCCGCCAGTCACGGCGTGGCCGGCGCCGCCTCGGGGCCTGCCGCACAGTACCTGCACCTTGGTTCGCCCGACGCCGTCGTGGTGCTCGGCGAGGGCCCGGTGCCGCCGCACGTGCGCGACGCCTCGGGCCGCATCGAGGACTGGCAGCGCGACGGCCGGCGCCTGCGCTTCGCGCTGGTCGCGCACGGCGCGGCCGAATTCACGCTCGCGGCCGCGCGCGGCTGCAAGGTGACCGTGGACGGGCGGCCGGTCTCGGCACGCGCCGCCGGCGAAGATCTGCAACGCCATGGACTGGAATCCCGAGACGCCGAGAGCACGCCGCGGCGCCATCTGGTGGACGTCGACTGCTCAGGGTGAGCGCACGCGGCTGCTGCCGCCTTGGGTGGCGCTCGCCTTCGGCGCGGCGGTCGCGCTCGCGCTGGCCTTGCTGTTTCCTTTCCAGGGTCTGCAGCGCACGCTGGAGCGCGCCGATGCGCCACTCGATGCGCTGCTGATCGCGTACGTGGAAGCGTGGCTGGTGGCGCGGCCGCAGAACGCGGCGCTGCGGCTTTCGCTCGCGCGCCAGCTCATGCGCGCCGGCGACTGGCAACGGGCGCAGGCTCACCTGGCGCGCGTGCTCGCCGAAGGCGACGCAGGCGAACAGCGCACCGCACGCCGGCTGCTCTTCGATGCGGACTGGGAGCGGTTGCAGCGCCTGGAGGCCGGCGACGAGGCGGCGGCCACGCTGCGCGAGGCCCTGCGCCAGCAACTGCACGAGGCGCTGCAGACCGAGCCCGATCCGGTGGCCGGTTTGCAGTTGGCGCAGCGGGCGCTCGCGCTGGGCGAAACCGCGCTCGCCGTCGCCTACTGGGAGCGGCTGCTCGCGGCCTCGCCCGCACTGCCCGCCGCGCTTTGGGAGAGCGCCGGCCTGCAGGCGCTGGCGGTCGGCCGGCACGTGCTGGCGGCGCGCCTTCTGCTCGCCGCGCGCGGCGCCGAGCGCAGGCTGGCCGAGCGGCGGCGCCTGTTCCTCGCCGCGATGCGCGCCGCGCAGGCGGGCAATGCGCTCGCCGAGGCGCTCGACCTCGCCGAGCGGCACCTGGGCGAGCTCGTCGCCGACACCGAGACGTTGGAGTTCCTGACGCGGTTGGCGCTCGCGGCGAATCGTCCGGATCTGGCCCAGCGCTACGCCGTCCTGCTGCTGCGGCTGTCGCTCGCGCCGTTTGCGCCGACGCGGGCGCCGGGGGCATGGCCCGCGCTGGCCCTGGCGGCGGCGTCGCCCGTGCGCACCGCTGAGGCGCCCGCGGCGACGCCGCGGGAGCGCGCCGCCCGCTTGCCCTACGACGAGCGCCTGTACACGCTCGCGTTCGACGTCTTTCTCGCCAATGGCAACCTGCAGGATGCGCTGGCGGTGGCGCGCTCGGCGGTACGCCAGCGGCCCGACGACCTGCGCTGGCGCAGGCGGGCCGCGCAGGTGGCCGATTGGGCGGGGCAGCCTCGGCTCGCGCTCGAGCAGTGGGAGGCGATCGCGCGGCGCACGGGCCGCGCCGACGATTGGGACGAAGTGCGGCGCCGCGCCGAACCGTTGGGCGAGTCCGCGCTGCGGTTGCAAGCCCTCGAGGCGTTGCTGCGCCTGCGCGCGTCCGACCGCAACGTCGCGCGCCAGTGGCTGCAGGCGGTGGAAGATGCAGGCGCGCCCGAGCGCGCGCTGCAATGGCTGCGCGGCGCACTGCAGGAGACGGGCGCCGATGCCTGGCGCGAGGAGCGTCTGCAATCGCTGGCGCGCTTGGCCGAGCAGCTCGGCGAGCGGGCGCTCGAGCGCGCGGCGCTGCGGACGCTGCAACGCGATTTCGGCGTCACGGTCGAGCGCGCCCTCGCGTTGGCCGCGCTGGCCGAAGCGCAGCGCGACCCGGACGGCGCGTGGGAGGCGCTGGCGGCCGCGTTGCCGCTCGCCGAGCGCGACGTGGCGGGCCAGCGTGACTTCTGGCGTGCGCGCGCCGGTCTGGCG
>JAKANT010000260.1 GCA_021823635.1 Pseudomonadota bacterium | reverse complement strand
GCAGATCGGAGATGACGAAGCCGCGTTCGAGGCGTTGCATGCGCTCGCCGACACGTGGGTCGCTTGCGATCGCGGCCGGCTCGACGCCTCGCTGGCCGAGCGGCTCGACGCGCACGCGAAGACGCCGCGGCAGCGGGCGCGCGCGATCGCCATGCGCGGCCATATGCTGATGCACCGCGGCCGCCACGCCGAGGCGATCGCGCACGCGCTGCGCGCCGCCGAGATCGCGCGCGCCGCCGGCGACGAAGAACTGGCGGTCGCGGCGCAATCGGACGCCGCAGCCGCCGCCAGCCAGAGCGGCGACAGCGAGCGAGCCGTCCGGATCCTGCGGCCGCTCGTGCCCTGGGTGCTGGAACACGCCAGCGACGAAACGCGCCTGAGCGTGCTCGCCCATCTGGCGCTCTGTCTCGACAACATCGACCTGCAGCCAGAAGCGCAGGCGATGCACCAACGCGTCATCGAGGCTGCGCTACGGGCGAGACGCTTCGACGAGGCCGTTACTGCTTGCGGCAACCTGGCGATCAGTCTGCTCGACGTCGGCAGGCCGCTGGCGGCGCTGCAGGCGATCGGCGAAGCCCGGAAGATCGGTGCCGTGTACGACGCGCTGCAGGGCTCCGCGCAGATGCTGAGCCTGTTCGAAGGCGCGGCCGCAGCGGCGTTGCGACGCTTTCGCGCCGCGCTCGCCGCGTTCGAAGCGGCGCTCGCCGATCTGGCGAACCATGCGCTCGGGCGCGCATCGTTGCGCGTTCACCGGGCCTGCCTGTGGATCCAGCTCGGGCAGACGGCGCGCGCGCAGCGCGAACTGGCGGCGCTGGCCTCGCTGCCCGAGTTGCCGGCATGGCTCGAGGCGCGCCGGCTGCAGATGCTCGGCCGCTGTGCTTGGTCGTCAGGACTGCGCGCCGAGGCGGCGCGCCATTGGCAGCGGGCGGCGGAGCTGGCACCGACCGGCGAGCGGGCGGTGCTGGCGGCGATGATCGCGCTCGATCACGCGCTGGTGCAGCCGGCCGACGATGCCCTGACGAACGTGAGGAAAGTGCTTGCGCGTGCCGAGACGCTCGGCCATGCGGGCAGCGTGCTCGCCGCGCAGACCAGGCTCGCGCAACTGTCGCTTGCGCACGGCGACGCCGCCACGGCGTTCGAAGCCTTGGCCGCCGCGCGGCGGAGTTCCGAGGACGTCGAGCCAAACGATATGTATCGCGGCGAATTGTGGCTCGCGGCGGTGGGCGTGGCGCGTGCGACCGGCGGCGCCGACGAAGCCGCCGCGCAGGCGAGGGCGGCGGCAGCCGAGATCCGGCGCATCGCCGCGAGCGAGCTTCCCGCCGAACTGCGCGACGGTTTCCTGCATCGCAATCCGGTCAACCGCGAGCTGCTGACGCTCGCGACGCGAGGCTGAACACGGGCGTCGGCGCGCCAGGCGTGCGGCCCTTGCGGCGGGTCTTCCTCGGGCGGCGTAGGGTGGGCACTGCGCCGCGACCGCGCGTCCTCGGAAATTCGCCGTGCGCCGTCGCGTACGGCTCGCCGCCGCCTCACGCCTCCAGCCTGGCGGATTGCCCGGCGAAGAGCGCGCGCACGGCGTCGATCGTGTCGGCCTCGTCGGCACACTTGTCGGGCCGGTACCGCTTCACGCGCGCGAAGCGCAGCGCCAGCCCGCCCGGCTACTGCGGGCTCGCCTGCAGGCCGTCGAAGGCGATCTCGACCACCAGCTCCGGTCGCACGAAAACCGTGAAGCCATCGCGCCCGATCTCGCGCGCAAGCAATTCGCGGGTCTGCCATGCGAGCAGTTGATCGGTCATTCCCTTGAAGGTCTTGCCGAGCATCACGAAGCCGCCGACGTGCGGATCGCGCGCGCCCAGGTGAAGGTTCGACAGCCAGCCGCGCCGCCGCCCATGCCCCCACTCGGCGGCCAGCACGACCAGATCGAGCGTGTGCGTGCGCTTGACCTTCAACCACGTGGCGCCGCGATTGCCGGCCTCGTAGGGCGCATCGAGCGCCTTGGCGAGCACGCCTTCGTGTCCGCGCGTCAGCGCCTCGGCGTAGAAAGCCTGCGCCGCGGCCGGGTCGCCGGTGACGAGGCGCGGCACCACGAGCGGCGCCGGCACGGCCTGGCCCAGCGCGGCCATCCGTTCCTCGGTCGGCCGATCGATCAAGGGCTGACCTTCGCGATACAGGCAGTCGAAGAAAAAGACCGCCAGCGGCAGCGCGGTACGGGTCGCCTCGACGTCGCGTTTGCGGCCGAAGCGGCGCATCGTGATCTGGAAGGGCTGCGGCGCGCCGTCGGGGGCGAGCGCAATCGCCTCGCCGTCCAGGATCAGTTCGCGCGCCGGCAGCGCTCGCACCGCCTCGACGATCTCGGGCACCGCCGCCGTCACGTCGTTCAGTTGGCGCGTGAAGACGCGCACATCGGCACCGACTTTGTGGACCTGCACGCGCGCGCCGTCGAGCTTGAACTCCAGCGCCGCCATGCCGAGCCGCGCCAGCGCGTCGGCGACGTCGGCGGCCGATTGCGCCAGCATCGGCGCAATGGGCGCGAGCGGGCGCACCGTGTAGCGCGCGAGACCCGCCGCCGCCTCGGCGAGCGCAGCGCGCGCCACCACGCCCAGATCGCCGGCGAGCATCGCGGCACGCCGAGCGAGCTCCACCGGCACGCCGGCCGCGGCGGCGATCGCCTCGACCATCACGCCTTCGGACGCGCCCTGCCGCAGTTCGCCGGCGAGCAGACGCATCAGGAACTGCTGCTCGGCTGGCGTCGCGTCCGAAAAGAGCGCGCGGAGGAGCTCGACTCGCTGGCTCGCCGAACCCTTACCGGTGGCCGCGGCGATGCGAGCGAACGTCGCATCGACGGCGGCCAGCGTCAGTGAAGGCGTGGCGGCCGCAGCGACTGACGGCAGCCGGACCAACGTCGCATGGGCGATGCCGAGCCGGCCCTGCCGGATCGTGCCGGACAGGAAGGCGGCAGCGATCTCGACGTCCTCGGGCGCGACGGCCCGCAGACAGGCGGCGAGCGCGTCGCGTTTGGCCGACCGGCTCGAGGTCGCTGCGGCACGGTCGGAGGCTTCGACGACGGTAGCGAGCTGTGTCATGGCCGGCCGAGCCGCCGCCCGTGAATATTCACGGCTGCGTTGCCAAGCTGAAAGGGCGCATTTCTAATTTGCCAAAAACAACAATCGCCACCTGGGGAATCGCGATGGGATCGGGTGACGCCGACGTCGACGAAACTGAACGCGCGCGCTGGGAGCGGTATCGCGAAGCGATCGCTCAAGTGGGCGACGGCTTCTTCGTGCTCGGTGCCGACCTGCGGCTGGTGGAGGTCAACGAGGCCCTGTGCCGCATGTTCGGGCGCCCCGCGGAGGAGTTCATCGGCCGCAGCCCGCTCGAGTTCGTCACCGAGTCCAGCCGGCCGCTGATGCGCCAGATGATGAAGCGCATCGCGACGACGGAGGTGCGGCACACGCATTACGAGGGGCTGCGGCCGGACGGCAGCGCGTTCCCGATCCTGGTGCGCGCGGTGACCCACCGTAACCGGCACGGCGACGTGGAAAGTTCGGTCGGTTTCGTGACGGACCTCAGCCCGATCGTGGCTGCGCAGCAGGCGCTGGCCCAATCGGAGCGTGAACTGAGGGCGATCCTGGACGAGATGCAGGACACCTATTACCGCACCGACGCCGAAGGCCGCATCCTGCGCCTGTCGCGATCGGCGGAGCGGCTGCTCGGCTACCGCATCGAGGAAGCGATCGGGCGCAATCTGGCCGATTTCTATTTCGACCCCGCCCAGCGCACGCACTTTCTGCAGGCCTTGCGCGACGGCGGTGGCGCGATCACCAATTACGAAGGGCGCTTGCGCCATCGGGACGGTCACGAAGTGTGGGTCTCGACCAGCGCGCATTTTTACTACGACGCCGACGGTCGCATCGCCGGCGTGGAGGGCACCACGCGCGACATCACGGATTTGCGACGCGCACGCGAGGAACTGCGCCTGGCCGCCCATGTGTTCCGGGCCGCCAGCGAAGCGATCGTGGTCACCGACCCGCACCTAGGGAAACGCTGAACAAGCGCCGCCCGTGAAACCGATGGTCGAGTCAGCGCCGATTTTCATGTCGAAAGCAGCGTCGAGGACG
>JAKANT010000259.1 GCA_021823635.1 Pseudomonadota bacterium | reverse complement strand
GCGGCATTTCGGCGCCTGAGCGCCGCCGCGCGCTGGCGCATCGCGCGGCGGCCAGCCGCGGAGCTGGAAAGCAGCCGGCCATGAGCGGTGCGGTCGAACTTAACCACGGGCGCACGGTCACAAGCGCTGCGAACCGGCGGCGCATGCGGCGGCGCGATCGGCGATGAGCGATCGCGCGGCCGATCAGGCCCTGGTCGAAAGGGTTCAACGCGGCGACAAGCGGGCGTTCGAGCTGCTGGTGGCGAAGTACCAGCGCAAGATCTTTCGGCTTCTGTCGCGTCTGATCCGCGACCCGGCCGAGATCGAGGATGTGGCGCAGGAAGCATTCATCAAGGCGTACCGCGCGCTGCCCAATTTTCGCGGAGAGAGTGCCTTTTACACATGGCTGTACCGGATCGCGATCAACACCGCCAAGAACTATCTGGTGGCGCAGGGGCGGCGGGCGCCGACCACCACGGAGACCGAGCTCGACGAAGCGGAGGGCTTCGAGGCGGGCGAGCAGTTGCGCGACGTCGCCACGCCGGACGCGGTGCTGCTGTCCAAGCAGGTGGCGGCGGCCGTCAATCGAGCGATCGAGCGGCTGCCGGAGGATTTGCGAACCGCCATCGTGCTGCGCGAGCTGGAAGGGCTCAGTTACGAAGAGATCGCGGAGTCAATGAACTGCCCGATCGGCACCGTGCGGTCGCGCATCTTTCGCGCCCGTGAGGCGATCGCCAACGAGCTGCGGCCGATTTTGGAGACATCGAAGGACAAGCGCTGGTGAGGCAAGCATGGTGAGCCAACAGGACAGATCGCAGCGGCCCGACGCGGACTGCCGCGAGGCACTTTCCAGTCTGATCGACGGCGAACTCGACGAAGCCGAGTGTCGGCGGCTGCTCGAGCGGCTATGCCGCGACGAATCGGCGCAGCGGGAGTGGACGCTGCTGAACCTCGCCTGCGACGCCCTGCGCTCGAGCGAGGTGGCGGCGTTGCATTCGGCCGGTTTCATGGCCCGCGTCCGCAGCGCGCTGGCGGCGGAGGCGCCGATCGTCGCCCCGGTGTCGCGCCCGCGTTCGGGAAGCCTGACGCGGCGCGTGCTGCTGCCCGCGGCCGCGGTGGCGGGCGCGGCGGTCGTGCTTGGCGTGGTCGCTTTGCCGCAATTGCTCGGCCCGGCCACACCGGCGACGGCGCTCGCGCGCAAGGAGCCGGTCACCGTGCCGGTGGCGCCCCCAGCGCCGGCGCCGCAAGAGCAAGGCGTCGTGCGCTCGGCCGAACTGGAGGCTTATCTGGAGGCGCACCGCGAGCAGGCCGCCGGGCCATTGCTGCCGCGCCCGGTCGCGTACCAACGCGCCAGCGCCACGTTGCCGCCGCGTTGACATGGACGCGCTGACGATGACCACCGGCCATCGGCCCCTTTGGCTCGCGCCCGCGTGGCGCGTGCTGTGGCTGTTCGCGCTGGTCGCGGGGACGGCGTCGGCCCAGAGCGGCAGCAGGGCGCCGGAGCGCAGCGACGTGCAGTGGCTGCAACTGATGCAGGATGCGGCTCGGCGCCTGAACTACTCGGGAACGGTGTTTCACCAGATGGGCAGCGACGTGCGCGTGTCGCGGCTGGTGCATTACTTCGACGGCCAGGCGTCGCATGCGCGGCTGCAGATGCTGGACGGCGAGCAGCGCGAGTTCATCCGGCGCGCCGACGAGGTGCAATGCCTGATCCCGGAGGCGCGCCGCATCGTGGTCGAGCGGCGGCCGCTCGCGAGCGGCTTTCCGGCGCTGTCGGCGGCGGCGCCGGAGGAGCTGCTAAAACACTATCGGCTGCTGGTCGGCGGTGTCGAGCGCGTGGCCGACATCGAATGTCAGGTGCTTTGGCTCGAACCCAAAGACACGCTGCGTTACGGCTACCGGCTCTGGGTGGACCGCACAAGCGGCCTGCTGCTGCGGGCGCAGATGCTGGACGAACGCAACGACGTCGTCGAGCAGCTTGCCTTCACCGAGGTACGGATCGGCGAGCGGCCCGACCCCGCTCGGCTGAAGCCGAGTTGGCCGACCGACGGCTGGCGTGTCGAGCGCGTCGAGACACCCGCGGTCGATCTGTTCAAGCTCGGCTGGTCGCTGACGGTGCCGGGCGGGTTTCGCCAGGTGAGCGCGGTCAAGCGCCGCATCGCCCGCAGCGCCGCCGGCGAGGTCACGCACGCCGTGTATTCGGACGGGCTGGCGACCTTTTCCGTTTTCATCGAGCCAGGGCGTGACGTCGCGTCGGACGGGGCGACGCCCGCGCGCGGAGCCACCAACACGTATGTGAGACGCGTCGGCGAGTCGTTGGTCACGGTGGTCGGCGAGGTGCCGCTGGCGACCGTACGCAGTGTGGCGCTTTCGGTCGAGGCGCGTGCGCCGCGCTAGTTTTCAAACAAGGAAAAAGCAATGATTGGATATGCCCATCGACTGTTTGCCGCGCTCGGGGTTGTGCTGGCCGCGAGCGCCGCTTCGGCGCAGTTGCCCGATTTCACCGAGTTGGTGGAGAAGAACGGGCCGGCGGTCGTCAACATCCGCACCGTGGCGCGCGTCAGCGTGGCGCAGGGCGTGCCGCAGCTGCCGGACCTGGAGGAAGGCGACCCGATGCTGGAGTTCTTCCGCCGCTTTTTTCCGCAGCCGGGGCCGCGCCCCGGACCGCGCAGCGGCCCGCGCGAGCGCGAAATGCCGCGCGGCCTCGGTTCCGGCTTCATTATTTCGAGCGACGGCTTTCTGCTGACAAACCATCACGTGGTCGACGGCGCCGACGAGATCCTGGTCACGCTGACCGACCGCCGCGAGTTCAAGGGGCGGCTGATCGGCTCCGACCGCCGCACCGACGTCGCGCTGGTGAAGATCGATGCGAGCGGGCTGCCGACGGTGAAGATCGGCGATCCGAACAAGGTCAAGGTCGGTGAATGGGTGATCGCGATCGGCTCGCCGTTCGGACTGGACAACACCGTGACCGCCGGCATCGTCAGCGCCAAAGCGCGCGAGACGGGCGAGTACCTGCCGTTCATCCAGACCGATGTCGCGGTCAACCCCGGCAACTCGGGCGGGCCGCTCGTCAACATGCGCGGCGAAGTGATCGGCATCAACTCGCAGATCTTCACCACGTCGGGCGCTTACGCCGGCATTTCGTTCGCGATTCCGATCGACGAGGCGATGAACGTCGCCGAGCAACTGCGCACGGTGGGGCGCGTGATCCGCGGCCGTATCGGCGTGGCGATCGGTGATGTCAGCAAAGATGTAGCCGAGGCGATCGGGCTTGGCCGGCCGCGCGGGGCGCTGGTCAGTTCGGTCGAGCGCGACAGCCCGGCCGAGAAAGCGGGCGTGGAGGCGGGCGACGTGATCGTGCGCTTCGCCGGGCGCGACATCGAGCGCTCGAGCGATCTGCCGCGCATCGTCGGCGGCACCAAGCCCGGCACGCGCGTGTCGATGCAGGTCTTTCGCAAAGGCAAGACCATCGATCTGCAAGTGACGGTGGCCGAACTTCCGGCGGATCGGCCGGTGGCGCGACGCGGCGCCGATACTCCGCGCGGCGGCACGGCCAATTTACTCGGCATGGTGGTGTCGGACGTGCCGCCGGAGAAGCTCAAAGAGTTGCGGCTGCGCGGTGCGGTCCAGGTCGACTCGGTGGACGGCGCGGCGGCGCGCGTCGGCGTGCGTCCCGGCGACCTGATCCTGGCGATCAACAACGTCGAGGTGACCAGCGCCAAACAGTTCAACGAGCTCGTCGCCAAGCTGGACCCGAAGAATCGCGTGCTGCTGCTGGTCCGCCGCGGCGAACAGAGTCAGTTCTTGGTGATCAGGCCGAGCGACCGCTGACGGCGGGCGCCGCGCGCTAGAATCGCGCGCCTTTCGGCAAGGCCGGGGGTGGCGTGTGGCAGCCACCCCTTTCTATTGTCGGCAGATAGATGCGGCCGGTACGCGCCGGCCGCCGCAACGGCTGCGCGTCCGGTCGTCGCTAGCGATGCAGCACATCCGCAACTTCTCCATCATCGCCCACATCGATCACGGCAAGTCCACGCTGGCCGACCGCCTGATCGAGCGCTGCGGCGGCCTGTCCGAGCGCGAGATGGAAGCGCAAGTGCTGGACTCGATGGAACTGGAGCGCGAACGGGGCATCACGATCAAGG
>JAKANT010000258.1 GCA_021823635.1 Pseudomonadota bacterium | reverse complement strand
GCAACATCGACCCGTATTCGTTGCTGCTGGCGCGCGAGGCCAATGTGGTGGTGTACGACGCCGGCTTCGCGGCGCAGCTGCGGCAGGTGCTGGAAAAGGCGATCGCCGAGGACGCCTACCCGTTGAAGGCCGCCGACTATCGCAGCCGGCGCTGGTGGCTGCGGTTGGCCAACTGGCTCGCCTACGGCGTGCTGCGGCTGGCGACCGTGCTGGTGGCGCGCGGACGCGACTACTGAGGGCGACGCCGCGCTGGCCGCGGGACTAGACTGCGGCGCACGTGCTACCGGCACGTCCATCCGAAGGAGGTTCCCATGTTCGCTCGCACCCTGCTCGCCGCCGTCGCGCTGACCGCCGCTTCCGCCGCGCTGGCGTTTCACTGCCCGGCCGACATGAAGAAGATCGACGAAGCGCTGGCGAAGAACCCGAAACTGAGCGCCGAACAGATGGCCGAGGTGAAGAAACTGCGTGCCGACGGCGAAGCCCTGCACAAGGCCGGCAAGCACCAGGAATCGGTCGATACGCTGGCCAAGGCGATGAAGATCCTGAACGTCAAGTGACGCGCTGCACGCGCGCAAATGCCGCCCGCCGGGCGGTTTTTTTTCGCGCCCGGCGCCGCTGGTACCAACTAGCTATACAAGATATCGGCCGATTTCCGTCGTGAAGCTCAATATTTTGTAGGGCCGACCGGCCGCGGCAGCGCTGCCACGCCGACCGCGCGCAGCTATTTTTCCTCTGAAAACGGCATGCGAGCGGTCGATCGAAACGCGTTTTTCCCTCTGAAAACGCTTGCTTTGCGCTTCGATTCGCTCTTAGTATCCGCGTCACGCAACGAGAGCGCTCTTGCGCGGTTCGAGCACGAGAACGCTGTCGCTGTGCTTTCCGAAACTTCGAGGGAGAAATACATGGCAACGAAGAAGGCGAAGAAGGCGGCCAAGAAGGCACCGGCCAAGAAGGCGGCCAAGAAGGCGGCGGCGAAGAAGGTCGCCAAGAAAGCGGCGCCGAAGAAAGCGGCGAAGAAGAAGTCCGCGCGCAAGCCGAACCCGGCATTCATGGCGCCGAAGACGCCGATCGGCCCGCTGGCGGCGATCGTCGGCGACAAGGCGATGCCGCGCACCGAGATCACCAAGCGCGTGTGGGACTACATCAAGAAGAACAAGCTGCAGGATGCCGTGCAGAAGCGCATCATCAACGCCGACGAGAAGCTGCGCGCCCTGTTCGGCAAGGCCAAGGCCGACATGTTCGAGATGACCAAGCTGGTCAACAAGTACATCAAGTAAGGCGGCAGGTTCCGCAGCCAAGCCCGCCGGGCGCACGCCCCGCGGGCTTTTTCTTTACTGCGCCAGCGCCTGCGCCAGCAGCGGCAGCACCGCGATCGCGTTGGTCGGGTGCGCCACGGTGTCCGCGCTCCAGACCTGCGACACACCGGCGGCGCGCAGCGCCGCCAGCGCATCGCCGACGAACAGCCCGTGCGTGACGGCGACATCGACGCGCGCAGCGCCGGCGCCGAGCAGCTGCCGTGCGGCGCGCGCCAGTGTGGTGCCGGTGCTGGCCATATCGTCGAGCAGCACCACCGCGCGGCCGCGCAGGTTCAGGGCCGGCAGCTCGATGGCGACGTCGCGGTCGCCGTGGCGCGTCTTGCGCGCGCAGGCCCAGTCGAAGCCGCCCGCCGCGGCCGCCGCGCGCACCCACTGCTCGGCTTCCTGGTCCGGGCCCAGCAGCAGCGCGCCGGCGCAGCGGCTGCGCAAAAAGGCGCCGATCGCCGGCGCGGCCGACAGCGCAATCGCCTCCGCGATCGGGATCGCCGCGCGCAGGTCGTCGATGCGGTGCAGATGCGGGTCGACGGTGATCACGCGGTCGAACAGCCCTGCCAGGAAGGCGCCGACGATGCGCTGGCTGACCGCTTCGCCCGGCGCGAACGCCACGTCCTGCCGCATGTAGGCGAGGTAAGGCGCCACCAGGGTCAGGTGCTGCGCGCCCAGTTCGCGCGCGGTGTGGGCGGCGAGCAGCAGCTCCACCAGCTTCTCGTTCGGCTGCGCCAGCGTGCGCAGAAGCACCGTACGCGGCGGCAACTGCACCGGCAACGTCAGCTTCAGTTCGCCGTCCGGGAAACGGTGGCGGGCGATGCGGGCGAGCGGCAGCGCAGCGGCCGCCGCCAGCCGCTCGGCGCGTTCCAGTTCGTCGTCGAAGGCAAGCAGCATGGTCAGAATTCGCCCGCCGGCGCAGGTAGGTTGTCGGCGTCGCCGATCGTAAAGCCGCTCGCGCGCTCGGCGACCTCGCGGGCGAACTGCAGCTCGGCGGCGCTGCCGGCATGGATCCGGTACAGCGGCTCGCCGCGCACGACCGCTTCGCCCAGTTTGCGCAGCAGATCGACACCGGCGCCCGGCGTCTGCGGCGCGCCCGCCAGCCGCGCGATACGCGCCAGCCGCTCGCAATCGATGCCGATGACGGTGCCGTCGGCCGGCGCTTCGACGACATGGCTCAGGCGCCCCAGCGGCGGAGCGCGCCAGTCGAAGGCGCGCGCACCCTGCGCGTCGACGATCGCCCGCATCTTGGCCAGCGCGCGGCCGGAGTCGAGGATCTCGGTCGCCAGCTTCACGCCGTCGCCGCCCCGCACGGCCGGATCGAACTCCAGCACGCGCCCCGCCAGCCGCAGCGCTTTCTCGCGCAGATCCTGTGGCGCGGCGGCGTCGCCGTGCAGCACCTGCATCACGTCGCGCGCCTCGAGCGCCGGGCCGATGCCGCGGCCGATCGGCTGACGGCCGTCGGTGATTACCGCATCCAGCGCCAGGCCGAGCCGCTGCGCGACGTACTCGAACAGCTTCTTCAACCGTTGCGCGGAGGCCATGTCGCGCACCTTGGCGGTCGGCCCGAGCGGGATGTCGAGCACCAGGTGCGAGGAGCCGGCGGCGATCTTCTTCGACAGGATCGACGCCACCATCTGTCCCGGCGAATCGAGCGACAGCGGGCGCGACACCGAGATCAGCACGTCGTCGGCCGGTGACAGCTGCGCGCGCCCACCCCAGGCCAGGCAGGCGCGCTGCTCGCGCACGATCGCCTGCATGCGCTCGAACGGCAGCTCGACCGCCGCCAGGCACGCCATCGTGTCGGCGGTGCCGGCCGGCGACGTGATCGCGCGGCTGGAGGTCTTCGGCATCAGCATGCCGCAGCGCTGCGCGTGCACGGCGACGATCGGCACCACGATCATCGACGTGCGGTTGCCGGGGATGCCGCCGATGCAGTGCTTGTCGACCACCAGCGCCGCGGGGTCGAGTGCGCGCCAGTCGAGCCGGCGCCCGGCGGCCGCCATCGCCGCCGTCAGGTGTAGCACTTCGTCGCGGTCCAGTTCGAACTGGTTGGTGGCGACGACGAACGCCGCCAGCTCGATCTTCGAGTAGCGACGGCCGGCGATGTCGCGCACGATCGCGGCCAGTTCGTCGCGCGACAGCCGGTGGCCGGCGATCTTGCGCTTCAGCGCCGCCAGCGACGGCGGCGGCTCGGCGTGCGTGACGCGCACCGGCTCGCCCTCGCCGATGCCCAAGAGCGCGAACGCCTGCTCGGACAAGCCCAGTTCGCACTCGCCGAGCAGGCGCGGGTCGTCGACCACGTTGAGCACCGCCAGGATCGAGCGGCCGGCGGCGCGCACCTCGACCTTGGACAGCGCGACGAAACCTTCGGCGCGCACCAGCGGACAGTCACGCCGCAGAAAGACGACGTTCTCGCGGTAGGTGTCGATGCCGACGCGGCGGGCCGCGAGCGCGCCGGCCACGTCTGGGGCTTCAGGTTTCATACGGCGTTTCGGCGGCAGCGACGGTCGCGCTCCAGCGCAGCTCGCGCGCGATGCGCGCCGACAGCGCATGCGCCGCCTCCGGCTCGCCATGCGCGACGAAGGTGGCGGCAGGCTTGCGCGCGATCCCGCGCAGCCATTGCATCAGGGAGTCCTGTCCGGCGTGCGCCGACAAGCCGCCCAGCGTGTGGATGCTGGCATTGACGGCGACGTTTTCGCCGAACAGTCGCACCGTCCGCGCACCGTCGACGAGCTTGCGGCCGAGCGTGCCGGCCGCCTGGAAACCGGTGAACAGGATCGCGCACTCGCGCCGCCCCAGGTTGTGGCGCAGATGATGGCGGATGCAGATCGGA
>JAKANT010000257.1 GCA_021823635.1 Pseudomonadota bacterium | reverse complement strand
CCGACAGGAAGTAGAAAGGACCGTTGGCCCACCTCCCGTGAAACCGCTTGCCGTAGGGCGTGCGGTTCAATGCCGCGTCGCGGCATTTGTTCCAGTGCCACGTGCGGTCGTGCATCGGAGACCCGACCTCGAAGCCCGCGTAGTCGCTGCCGCCGACTAGGAGCGCCTGCACGCATTCAGCGAGGCGCGCTTCGTCGGTGATCTGCAGATCGTCGTCGATCTTGAACGCGGCGCAGCCGTAGCGTTCGAAGACGTGCAGGAAGGCTTCCCGTACCTTCAGCGGAAGCGACTCGTAGTCGTCCGGTGCATCCACTTCGAGCAGATCGGGATGAGGTTCAACGGCGGCGCCACGGCCGACGACCAGCCGCAACGGCAGCACGTCCAGTGACGCGAGCCTGGCGTGCAGCCGCCGCGCGCGCTCGAAGTACTTCGCGCACGTGACGATCAGGCCGATCGCGGCCGGCCGGTTCGCCGCGCGCTGGCGCTCGACGGCAGCCAGGTAGGCCGACTGCAGCGGCTCGTCGTATGGCTGCAGAGCGAGCTTTGCCCGCATTGCGGCCAGGTCGGTGCCGCCTTGGGTCGCCGCCGAGGGGAGCGCGCCGGCAGGTGCCTCGGCCGTTGCTGGCGATAGGTGTTCGACGCTGTCCAGCGGCGACGTGCGGACGCTTGTCGAGGAATCGCACACGTCTTCCGGGGCGAGCGCCAGATGGTCGGGCGGCTGGCCGCTGCGGAACCGTTCGACCATCCGTTCGTACAGCGCTTCGAGCGCGCGCGCGAACCGCAGGCTGTCGAACAGCGGACAGCGCGTCCGTTGCGCGTCGAGCTTTTGCTTCAAGGCCGCGAGCGCTTCCGGCTGCTGCGCCAGCCGCAGCGCAAGCGCTTCGTAGTCCTCCAGCGATGGGGCGATCAGCTCGGGCAGTCCGGCCGCGTGCAGCAGGCTTGCCGCCACGCGCGAAGCGAAGGTCTCGCCCGGGCAGGTGACGAGCGGCACGCCCGCCCACAGCGCGTCGCTCGCCGTCGTGTGCGCGTTGTAGGGCAGCGTGTCAAGGAAAAGGTCGGCGTTGCGCAGCCGCGCCAGGTGCTCGGCGTACGGTCGCTTGGGAGCGAAGATCAGCCGCTGCGGATCGATGCCGCGCGCGGCGGCCTCGCGGCGCAGATTTTTCTGCGCCTCGAAGTTGGCGTCGAGCAGCCACAGCACGCTGCCGGGCGCGCGCGCGAGCAGGCGGCACCACAGATCGAACATCTGCGGCGTGATCTTGTAGGTGTTGTTGAAGCAGCAGAAAACGAACGCCTGCTCGGGCAGTCCGCATTCGCTGCGCGGCGGCGCGGGCGGCAGCGGGCGGCGGTCGTCGTTCGGCTGATAGGAGTGCGGCAGGTAGGCCAGCCGCTCGCTGAAGTGAGGTGCATGCTCGGGCGGGGCGACGACGCGGTCCACGATGGCGTAGTCGATGAAGTCCGCCCCCATCGATCCCGGATAGCCGAGAAACTGGGCCTGAACCGGCGCCGGCCGGTAGGCGAGGATCTCCGTGCGCGCGTGCAGCGTGTAGCCCTTCAGGTCGATCAGCACGTCGATGCCGTCGCGGCGGATGCGCTCGGCGCTGGCGCGGGCCGATTCCTCGCGGATGTCGACGAAGTGCTCGACCGCCTGTTTCAGGCGCGCCCGCATCGGCGAGCCGTCGTCCGGACCGTACGAATAGGCGAACACTTCGAAGCGGTCGCGGTCATGACGCTCGAGGACGCCGGCCAGAAGGTAGGCGGTGGCGTGTTCGTGGAAATCGTTCGACAGGTAGCCTATGCGCAGCCGCCCCGCGCGCCGCTTCTCGGAGGTCGCAACGAAAGGAACGATGCGCGCGGTCGCGCCTTGCGCGAAGGCGCGCGCGGAGTACAGGTGCTGGGCTGCCGTCGCGCCGGGCACCGACAGGTGCATGAACGGGATCGGCGCGGGGGCTCGGCCTTGCTCGAGCAGGGTCGTCAGCCGCACGCAGTCCGCGTCCACCTCTGCCCAGTGAGCGGCTTCCAATGCGAGGTGGATCTTGGAGCAGAGCAGCGCCGGGTTCTGCGGTTGCAGCTCGACCGCCGTCTTCTGGCACTCCCATGCGGCCTGCGGCATCCCCAGCGCTTTGAAAGCATCGGCCAGCGCCAGCCATGCGGGCACGTGCGCGGGAGCCAGGCGCACCGCTTCCAGAAGGGGCTCGACCGACTCCGACATTCGAAGCAGCCGTTGCAGCGATAGCGCTCTGTCGGTCAGCCTGACCGCACGCTCGAGATCGGAGCCGGCGCCGGTCAGCGGCACGTCCGCGGCTTCGCCGTGGCGCCCGCACTCGTCCAGGCACTGCGCAAGCATGCGGTGCGCGATGCCCAACTGCGGATCGACGGCCACGGCCCGCCGCGCCGCCGCGAGCGCCCGCTCCGGCTGCCCCTGTTTGCGGATCGCCTGCGCGAGGTTGACCCAGTAGAGCGCGTCGCCTGGCGCCTTGCGCGCCGCGCGCTCGAATTCGCGTTCGGCCGCGGCGAAATCGTTGCGCGCCATCGCGGCCAGGCCGCGGCGATAGTGACGCTCGGCGTCGGCCTGTGCCGGCGGTGCGATCGTCTTCATGTCGTTCCCCCGCCCGCCTGCGACGCCGCCCCGGTGGAGCGCGACGAACGGGCGGAGCGAACGCTAGCGAGCCAGCCGCTCGACCGATTGCGCGAAAAGCCCGCGCCCGCCGGCTCTATCCACGGCGGCGCGAGCGCGTGCCGGCTATGTGTACGGGTACATCTCCCGCCACGCCCGCTCGTACTGGCGGCCGGTGCCGATCCAGGCGATCGTGCCGACCGATAGCGCCGCTGTATAGATGGCGGCGATGCGCTCGCCCTGCCGCTCGGGGCAGCGCAGGCGCACGGCCGACAACAGGTGCAAGTGCCCTTCGGCGTAGCGCCGCTCGATCACGCGCATTTTGTGGTCCCACGGCAGCAGCGATTCGGGCAGCCCCGCAATGCCGCGGCGCCCGTTCGCGTGGCGGCCGACGGTGTTTTCGAACCAGACGAACAGGTCGCTCGCGCCGTCGCCGTCGCCGTCGGCGTGCGGCGCAGGCGCCTCGACCGGCTGGTGCATGCCGCCCGCGGAGGGCTCGCCTTCGGCGATCGGCCGCGTGGCGTACTCGGCCAGTCGCTTCACCAGTTCTGCGCGCGTCATGCGGCCCGCCTTTTTCGTTGGTCCGCTCCGGGAATCGGCGCTTCGCGGCCGGACTTGAGAGCGATGCAGCGCCGGCGGCGGCACGGCGCGACGCGTGCCGTTGGGCCCGCAATCGCCCCTAAAGTGGCTGCGCGGGCGGCCGATATTCGACGTATCGGCGGGCCTGCGGCGCCGAAATAATCGACCGGCACGCGCAAGTCTTGCGCGCGCTTTCTCGCGCACGCGATGGCCGACGCCGATCACTCAGCCCAAGAACGCACCCTCGAACCGTCGGCACGACGGCTCGAGCAGGCGCGCCGCGAAGGCCAGGTGCCGCGCTCGCGCTATCTGGCGCACCTGCTGGTGCTGGGCGCGGCGGCGGCGGCGTTGTTCCTGCTCGCGGCGCCGCTGATCGCGGAGCTGCGCTTGATGCTGGCGCGCGCGCTTTCTTTCGACGCGCAGGCGCTGGCCGTGCCGCTCACCGAGCGGCTCGCGCAACTGGCGGCAGCGGGGCTGCTGGCGGCGGCCCCGATGCTGCTGGCGCTGGCGCTGGCGGCGGCGGCCGCGCCGCTTCTCGTCGGTGGCTGGCTGTTCGCGCCGCAACTGGCGGCGCCGAAGCTGGAGCGTCTGAGCCCCTGGCAGGGATTCGCGCGCATGTTCTCGGTGTCTGCGGCGGTCGAACTGGGCAAGGTGCTGCTGGTCCTGGTGCTGCTAGCGGCGGTGGGGTTCGGTTACGTGGCCTCGCATCTGCAGGACTTCGCGTCGCTCGCGCACCAGCCCCTGCATGCGGGGCTGGCGCACTTCGGCTGGCTGGCCGGTGTCGCGCTCGCGCTGCTTGCGGCCACGGTCGCTGCGGCGGCGGCAATCGACGTGCCGTTCCAGCTCGTGCAGCACCGCAGGCGGCTGCGCATGACGCCGGAGGAAGCGCGCCGCGAGCAGAAGGAAAGCGAAGGCGATCCGCACTTGAAGGCGCGCATCCGAAGT
>JAKANT010000256.1 GCA_021823635.1 Pseudomonadota bacterium | reverse complement strand
GGCGGGCCCGTACAGACCGAGCGCGGCTTCGTACTGCACCAGCCGCCCGGAAACTACGGCTCTTCGCTGCACGTGTCCGACGACATCGCGCTCACGACCTCGAAGGACGTGCTCGAAGCGCTGGCCGAAGGCAGCGGGCCACGCCGGCTGTTGGTGACGCTGGGCTACGCCGGTTGGGGTGCCGGCCAGCTCGAGGACGAGATCGCGCACAACGCCTGGCTGACGGTGCCGGCCGATCCGGCGGTCATCTTCGAAACGCCGGCGCACGAGCGCCTGCAGGCCGCGCTGCGTCTGCTCGGCATCGATGACGGCATGCAGTTGTCGGGGTTGGCCGGGCATGCGTGAGCCGATGCATGCCGCCGCCGCCGAATTCCCTTCCACAGCGCCGATGACGACCGAACAGGTCGTGCTGGCCTTCGATTACGGTGCGCGCCGCATCGGCGTGGCGATCGGCAACACGGTAACGCGGCGCGCCCGTCCGCTTTCCGTGATCGAGGCCGGCGACGACGCGGCGCGCTGGCAGGCGATCGCGCGGCTGATCGGCGAATGGTCGCCGGCGCGACTGGTGGTCGGCGTGCCGCGCCATCCGGACGGCGCGCCGCACGAGATGACCGCGCGCTGCGAACGGTTCGCGCGTCAGCTTGCCGGCCGTTACGGCCTGCCGGTCGCGGGCGTGGACGAGCGCTATTCGTCTGCCGTGCTGGACCAGCGCGAAGACCTCGACGCACAGGCGGCCGCGGTCATCCTGCAGCAGTGGTTCGACGAGCGCGCCGCATGATCGAACTGGATGCCGAGGCGATCTACCGCACGCTGCTGGCGCGCGTGCGCAGCCGTGTGGCCGGCCACGACGTGCGCTTGGTCGGCGTGCGCACCGGCGGTGTCTGGGTCGCCGAGCGACTGCAGCGCGACCTCGGCATTGCGCACCCGGTCGGCGTGCTCGACATCAGCTTTTATCGCGACGATTTCGGCCGCCAGGGTTTGAGTCCGACGGTCAAGCCGTCGCGTATCGAATTCGAGGTCGCCGGTCAGCGGCTGCTGCTGGTCGACGACGTGCTCTACACCGGGCGCACGGTGCGCGCGGCGATGAACGAGCTGTTCGACTACGGTCGGCCGGCGCGCATCGATCTGGCGGTGCTGATCGACCGTGGCGGGCGCGAACTGCCGATCGAAGCCGGCATGGTCGGCGCGACGGTCGAGGTGCCGCCCGAAGTCAACATCGTGCTTACGCGCGACGAAGCCGGCGGCTTTCATCTGACGCTGGAGCAGCGCCGTGCGTAGCCGCCACCCGCAGTTGAACGTCCACGGCGAGCTGCATCATCTGCTGTCGATCGAAGGGCTGCCGCGCGCGATCATCGAACGCATCCTGACGACCGCCGATTCGTTCATCAACGTCGCCGAACGGGAAGTCAAGAGCGTGCCGCTGCTGCGCGGCCGCTCGGTGTTCAACCTGTTCTTCGAGCCGAGCACGCGCACGCGCACCACGTTCGAGATCGCGGCGCGCCGGCTGTCGGCCGACGTGTTCAACCTCGACATCGCGCGCTCCAGCACCAGCAAGGGCGAATCGCTGCTGGACACGATCGACAACCTGACCGCGATGCAGGCCGACACCTTCGTCGTTCGCCATGCCGCCAGTGGCGCGCCGTATCTGATCGCGCGTCACGTCGCGCCGCACGTGCACGTGGTCAACGCCGGCGACGGCCGTCACGCGCATCCGACGCAGGGGCTGCTGGACGCCTACACGATCCGCCACTACAAGAAGGATTTCTCCAATCTCACGGTGGCGATCGTCGGCGACATCCTGCATTCGCGCGTGGCGCGCTCCGATATCCACGTGCTGAAGACGCTCGGCGTGGCAGAGCTGCGCGCGGTGGGGCCCTTGACACTGCTGCCGGCGGGGCTGGAGCAGCTGGGCTGCCGCGTGTTCACGAAGCTCGAAGAAGGCATCCGCGGCGCCGACGTGATCATCGCGCTGCGGCTGCAAAACGAGCGCATGCGCGGTGCGCTGCTGCCGAGCGCGAAGGAGTACTTCCGCAACTACGGGCTGACGCCGGAGAAACTGGCGCTGGCCAAGCCGGACGCGATCGTCATGCATCCTGGACCGATGAACCGCGGCGTGGAGATCGATTCGCATGTGGCCGACGGCGGCCAGAGTGTCATCCTGCCGCAGGTCACGTTCGGCATCGCGGTGCGCATGGCGGTGCTGGCCATCGTCGCTTCCTCGCCGAGGATGCAATGAGGCTCGCCATCCGCGGCGGCCGCGTGATCGATCCGGCGTCGAACTTCGACGCCATCGCCGACGTGTTCGTCGCCGACGGCCGCATCGCCGCCATCGGGGCGCCGCCGGCGGGTTTCGTCGCCGAGCGCACGATCGACGCCACCGGTCTGGTGGTCGCGCCGGGACTGGTCGACCTGTGCGCGCGCATGCGCGAGCCCGGCGTGGACGGGGCGCTGAAGACCGAATCGCACGCCGCGCTGGCGGGCGGGGTCACCGGTGTGGTCTGCCCGCCCGACACCGATCCGCCGCTCGACGAACCGGGGCTGGTGCGCATGCTGCGGCAACGCTCGCGCGAAGCGGCGGGCGCGCGCCTGTATCCGCTCGGCGCTTTGACGGCCGGGCTGAAAGGGGAGGTGCTGGCCGAGATCGAGACGCTGGCCGAGGTCGGCTGTGTGGCGTTCGCACAGACCGGCGCTCTGCCGCGCGACACCAGCGTGCTCGCCGCCGCGATGCGCTACGCCAAGACCTTCGAGCTCCCGGTGTGGCTGCGCCCGGTCGAGGAGTCGCTCGCGCGCGGCGTGGCCGCCGCGGGGCCGGTCGCGGGGCGTTTGGGGCTGCCGTCGGTGCCTGAAGTGGCCGAGACCATCGCGCTGGCCACGATCTTCGAATTGCAACGCCTCACCGGTGCGCGCGTGCACCTGTGCCGGCTGTCGAGTGCCGCCGGCCTCGCGATGGTGCGCGCCGCGAAGAGCGAAGGGCTGCCGGTGACCTGCGATGTCGGCATCCATCACGTGCACCTGATCGACCGGGACGTCGGCGACTTCGATCCGAACTTCCGCCTCGATCCGCCGCTGCGCGGCAGCCGCGACCGCGACGCGATCCGGGCGGCGCTCGCCGACGGCACGATCGACGCGATCTGCTCGGATCACGCGCCGATCGACGAAGACGCCAAGATGCTGCCGTTCGAGGAGGCGGCACCGGGGGCCACCGCGCTCGAAACGCTGCTGCCGCTGGTACTCAAATGGGCCGACGAAACGAAGCTGCCGCTGGTGCGCGCGCTGGCCGCCGTGACGAGCGGTCCCGCGCGTGTGCTCGGCGAGCCCACCGGGCGGCTGGCCGCAGGCGCCAAAGCCGACCTCTGCATCTTCGATCCGCAGTGGGCCTGGCGCGTCGGCCCGGAAGCACTGGTCAGCCACGGCAAGAACACGCCGTTCGCGGGCGAGGAGCTGCTCGGCCGCGCTCGCGCCACGCTGGTCGGCGGCGAACTGCGCTTCGAAAAATGGGGTCAGACACCAATTCCTGAAAAATAGGTGTCTGACCCCAATTTTTGGCCAATTTTTGGATGAGGCTCGTGCGGTACTTGCTCGCACCCGTGCGCGTGTTGCTGCTGTTGCTGCACGTGCTCGACGGCATCGCGATCTCGGGGCTCGTCTTTCCGTGGATCTCGCAGCCGCGGCGCAACCGCATCGTGCGTGCCTGGTCGCGCGTGTTGCTGTGGCTTTCCGGCGCGCGCCTGCAAGTGACCGGCGTGCCGCTCGACGCTAGCTTGGCGCGCGAAGGCATCCTGCCCGAGCGGGCAGGGCGCCTGCTGCTCGCCAATCACGTGTCGTGGATCGACGTGTTCGCCATCCTCGCCACGCTGCCCGGCCGCTTCGTCGCCAAGGCCGAGATCGGGCGCTGGCCTTTGCTCGGCTGGCTAGTCACGCTGGTCGGCACGCTGTACATCGAGCGCGGCCGCCGCCACGCGGTGGCGTCGATGAACCATCGCGTCCGCGAGCGGCTGCGCGCCGGCGAAAGCGTGGTGGTATTTCCCGAAGGCACGACCACCGACGGCTTCACGCTGCTGCCGTTTCATTCGAACCTGATCGCGCCGGCGCTGGAAGTCGGCTGCGAGATCTGGCCGGTCGCGCTGCGCTACACCGAA
>JAKANT010000255.1 GCA_021823635.1 Pseudomonadota bacterium | reverse complement strand
GCCCCGCGGCCACGTAGCGCTCCGACCGCGATCGCCATCGCCTCGTCCTCGAGCTGACGCCCGAACACGCGACAGCTCATCACCCAGTTGTCGATCTCGAAGGCGTCGGCCTCGTCGGCCGCGCGCCGCAGGATCATCACGCTCACCAGCCCATTGTCGCCGAAGCGGTCGAGCAGACGGAACTGCAGCACCAGAGCGTCGCCGTCGGCGGCGAGCGCGCTCACCTCCTCGGCCGTGTAACGGCGCGTCGTCGCATTGAACTGGTTGGTCTTGTTCAGCAACTGGGTGACGCGCGGCAGATCGACCGCCCGCGCGCGGCCCCATTCGACCGTCATCTGCAGGCCGCGCAGGAAATCGTGCATCGATTGGGCGCTGCTTTTCAGCGCCTCGCGCTCCGCGTCGGCGGCGTAGGACTCGGCGCGGCTTCGGTCCTCCACGGTGAAGCTCACCGCTTCGAAGTAGCCGGCTTGCGCCAGCGTGCGCACGTAAAGCGCCGGATCGTCGGGCAGCTCGGGCACGGCCACCATCGGCAGGCTCTCGCGAACACGCGCACGCTCGGCCGGGTTGTCGTCGACGAACACCAGGCTGTCCAAGCCGATGTTCAGCCGCTGCGCGATCGCGCGCAGGTTTTCCGCCTTGTCGTTCCAATTGGCGACGAAGGCGGCGAAATCGCTGCGCTTAAGCACCATCTCCGGGTGTTCCCGAAAGGCCGACTCGGCGATCGCCGCATCGTTTTTCGAGCACACAGCCAGGATCACACCGCGCTCCTTCAGCCGTTTCGCGTAGCGCTGCAGCGCCAGATAAGCTTCACCGAGGGCGCTGCCCTCGCCGAGCACGATGCCGTCCACCCCGACGTCGCCGATCACGCCGCCCCACAGCGTGTTGTCCAGATCGAGCACAAGGCATTTGCGGCTGCGGCCCCGTGCGGCGGCGATCAGCCGCGCGAGCAATTCGCCGTAGCGCGGCGCGGCGGCCGGTGCGATCTCCATCTTGCCCTGCAGCCAGCGCGTCACGTCGAACCAGGTGTCCAGCCCGTCGCGCGCCGCGGCGCGTGCGACGTCCAGCAGCAGAACGCCCTCGGCGCCGGCGGCGCGCGCCAGTTGCTCGTTGAGTCGAGCAATCAGCCGCGACGGCGCGGCCGGCACCAACGCGTCGTAGCTGCCGAACACCGGCTCGGTCACGTCCAGCATCGTCTGCTGCACGAACGTGGCGCGCCAGCGGTCGCGCGCCGCGTGCCACAACTCGCGCAGTTCGCCGCTCGAGCCTTGTACCGCCCGCTCCGTCTCCGCTTCGGTCGCTGCCAGCGGGATGTCGGCGACGAACTCGCGCGCGCTCGGCGCCAGCACGATCACGTGCGGCGCGAATGCCTGCAGCTTCGAGCCCGGATCGAAGATGTCCTGCCGGTACTGCCCGTAGGCGCCCAAACACACGTCCAACCGCAGCCCATAGCGCAGCCCCGCCACTCGGATCGCAGGCGCGAGGTGATCGACCGTGCACGAAGACAACAGCGCCACGCGAACCGGCGCGAACCCTTCGACCGCGTCGCCTGAGACAGCGGCGAGCGCGCGATCGAGCTGGATCGTTTCCAGAAAACCGAGCCGGTGGTTCGCCAGCGCCGCCAGCGCGGCCACCCGCTCGCTCTTATCGGCGATCGCCGACGCCTGCCGCAGGCGCTCACGAAAGCCGTCTGCGACCGGCAGCCAATTCATGCCGCCTCGCCGGCAAGGCGCAGATACTGGCTCATCGCCGCCGACCAGGTCAGCGTGCTTCGGATCCTCTGTTTCTGCACGCACGCCATGCGCGCGGCCTCGGCCGGATTGTTCAGCACGGACTCGATCGCGGCCGCGCAATCGGCCGGATCGCCGAGCGCGAACGTTCGGCCGTCGATGCCGTCGTGCACCAGTTCGTCATGCCCCGGAATGGCGGAGACGACCAGCGGCGTGCCGCAGGCACCCGCCTCGAGCACCGCCAACGGAAACGATTCGGTCAGCGAAGTCTGCACACAGGCGCGCGCGCCAGCCAGCAGCGCGGCCACCCGTTGCGGCTCGACGTCGACGAACAGATGCACGCGCGCGGCCAGGCCGTATTCGTTCGCCTGCCGCGCAATCCGCTCACGCTCCGGCCCATCGCCGCCAGCGATGCAAAGATGCAGGTCGGGGAAACGCGGCGCGAGCAGGGCGAACGCCCTCAGCAGCAGGGACAGGTTTTTGCGCGGGATGAACGAGCTGATGCTGACCAGGTACGACGCCGGCAGCTCCGCGGCGAAGCCGGCCCCGGCGCGCCCGTCGAAAAGGCTGGGATCGACGCCGTTGTGGATGACCCGAATGCGCTGCGGCGCGACGTCAAACGCCGCCTGCATGCGCGCGGCCAGATGGTACGAGCAGGCGACGAGGTGGTCGGCCGATCGATGAATGAAATCTCGTAGCACGCGTTCGACCGCATTGCGCGCCGGCACGACGTCGGTGCCGTGGTAGGAAAGCACCAACTTGCCGCGGTAGGCGCCAAGACGCTTGAGAACCGCGGCGCCGAGCGGCGCCAGCCCAGGATAGTGGAAGTTGATGACCTGGACGTTCCAGCTCCGCAACAGATGCAGCGTCCGCCAGAGGCGCACCGGTGCGAGCGGGAGCGCCTTGAGAATCGCGGCGGGCGAGACCGAAGAAAGTAGCGAGAAGTCGAATGCGAGCCCGTCGGCGATCGGCTGCGGCCTTGTCGCGCCCCAGGTATTGGCGACGATCAGCGGCCGGGGCGAACCACGCTTTCGCAGCGCGTCCGCCAAACCCTTCACCACGCCGCTGACGCCACCCACGTGCTTCGGGTCCCACGGCAGAACAAACATGTAGGAAGGGCTGTTCATCGGGCGCGCTTATAGCCGGAACCGGAGCGCCGCGGCTGCCGCCAAATTCGCATTCCGAGACCCTAGGAACCGACTTTTACTTTACGAAGAGGCGCCGAACGACCGAGCGGTAGATTGACACGGCGAAGCGCGCCAATTCGACCTCCACGCCCGGCGGCCGACCCGACAGTTGCCAAACAAGCCGCAGCGCGAGCGCGTAAGAGGCCACGCCGACGCCGACTCCGACGGCGAGCTGCGCGAGCGCGGTCGCGAAACCCGGGTCGCGCTCCACCGCCGCCATCGCGGCGGCCACCGCAAGCGCCATCGCACCGCTGGCAGCCAACGGCCGCCACAGCGCCGCGAGATATAGCCCTATTCGGATTCGCAACGCCGAGAACAGCAGCGGATAACTGACACACAGGGCGGCGACGCTGGCCGCCAGTTCCGCGGCCACCACGGCGGGCAGCGTGACTGAGCGGGCAAAGGGCACGGCCGCTAGCGCCAGCACGAGCGCGGTCACCCGCGTGACGAGGACCGCAGTGACGAGGTGCGGGCGGCCGAGCGCGACGCATGCGGCCGCGTTGTTGGAGAGTATGCCATTCGTGATTCCGGCGAAGGCCAGGATCTGGATCACCGGCACGGCGTCGCCCCAGTTTTCTCCGAGCACGACGCGCACGAGCGGATCGGCGACGAGGGCAAGCCCGATGCTTGCCGGCAAAACGATGAGCAGTACCGCCGCCGCGGAGTCGATGCAGATGCGTCGCAGCGCGTCGGCATCGCCAGCCAGTCGCGAATAGCCGGGAATCAGCGCGCGGCTGATCGGCGCGACCAGTTCCGTGTAGGCGTGCTGCGCGATTTCGGACCCCACCGTGTACGCGCCGAGCGCCGGCGCACCGAGCAGACGACCGACGAAGAATTGCGGGACGCGCCCGATCGCGGCATTGGCGATGTTGTTCGCCAGCATCCAGCCCGAGAAGCCGAACAGCTCCCGGCTGGCGGCGAGCGATGGGCGCGGGCGGAAAGGATGCATCGCGTAGCTGAGCAGCACGCCGAAGACACGCCCGGCGGCCATACCGATCACCAGCGCCCAGTAGGAGCGCAGCGCGAACGCCGCGGCGAGGGTCACGAGGAAGGCGGCGCAGCGCTTGGTCGCCAGGAAGCGGAACTCGCGCGCGAAATCCATCTGGCGCCGGAATTCGACGATGCCGATGTTCTCGAAGCCGGACACCAGCCAGGCCGCGGCGACCGCCCACATCATCGGCGCCAGGCGCGGCTCGCCGTAAAAGGCCGCGGTGGGATGCGCGAGCGCGACCGTCACCAGCGC
>JAKANT010000254.1 GCA_021823635.1 Pseudomonadota bacterium | reverse complement strand
CCGCCAGCGCCGCCGCGCTTTGCGCCGGCGCGAACGCCAGCGCGCGCGGCGAGCGGCGCCACAACGCGCCAGCGGCAAGCGCCGCCAGCCCCGCGATCATCGTGATGTGCAAGCCGGAAATACTGACCAGATGCGCGATGCCGGTGCGGTTGAACAGCAGCCAGTCCTGCTCGCCGATGGCGCGCTGATCGCCCAGCACCAACGCCACCAGCACGCCCGCATAGCGCTCGTCACGCAGACGCTGCTGCAACCTTTCGCGTAGCACGTCGCGCGCGCGTTGCACCGCATAGCTCGGTCGCCAGACCATCGCGTCGAGCCGAAGCGCCGCGGCAGCGGAATCACGGGCGCCTTCGCGAACGTAACCGGTGGCGCGCAAACCGCGCTCGAGCATCCACGCCTCGAGATCGAAACCGCCCGGATTGGCGCTTCCGTGCGGCCGCCGCAGCCGCACCGTGAACTCCCAGCGCTCGCCTGCGCGCACCGCCGCGCCGGCGCCGTACCAGGCAAGCGAAACGCGCGCCGGAACGGAAATCGGCTGCGCCGCTTCGACGTCGAACTCGAAGCGCACGCCGCGCTGAAGTTGCGCCGGCAGACTGGCGATCACCCCGCGCACGCGCACGTCGCGCCCCTCGTGGGCGAACGCCAGCTCGTCGGCCAAGCGCAGGTGCGCGCGCAGCGCCGCGTACGCTGCGCCGAGCGCGAACGCGGCGACCAGCACGCCGATCGAATGCAGCGCGTTTTTCGACACGCCGGCATCGCGCGCGAGCACCGCCACCGCCAGCAGCCCGACCGCCGCCGCCAGCCAGGGCGCGGGCAGCGTCGCCTGCTGTTGCAGGAGCCAGGCACCGGCGACGAAGGCAGCCAGTGCCGCCGCCATCGCTTATCGCGCTGCAGCCAGCGCCGCGGCCAGGCGCGGCAGTGCGGCCAGCGCGTTGGCTCGATTGAGCGCCGCCAGCTCGTCGGCCGAGATGCCGCGCAACCGCCCCAGCACGTCGGCGATGCGCGGCAGCTCGGCCGGCTCGTTGCGAAGCGCTGCACCCCCCTGCCTCAGCCATTGCGGCGGGATATCCGGCGCATCGGTCTCCACCACGATCGCGTGCGCGGGCAACTCCGTCGCCAGCCGCCGTATCCGCCGCGAACCTTCGTACGTCAGCGCGCCGCCGAAGCCAAGCTTGAAATTGCGCTCGACGAACTGCTGCGCCTGCTGCGCGCTGCCGTTGAACGCATGCGCGATACCGCCCGGTACCTCGATGCGGCGCAGCTCGCTCAGCAGATCGTCGGCCGAGCGCCGCACGTGCAGGATCACCGGTAACCCGAGCTCGCGCGCCAGGCGCAACTGCTCGCGATAAAAGCTGCGCTGGCGCTCGCGGTCGGCGTCGGCGACGAAGTAGTCGAGCCCGATTTCGCCGATGGCGACGAAGCGCGGATCGGCCAGCGCCGCGCGCGCCGCTTCGCGCAGGCGCGCCAGATCGTCCGCGGTCGCATCCTGCAGCCATAGCGGATGCAGCCCCAGGGCGTAGGCGAAGCCGTAACGCGCCGCTGCGGCCGCCGCGGCGGCGAAATGCGCCGTATGCGCGGCCGGCAGCACCATCATGGTCACGCCGGCGGCGCGGGCGCGCTCGACCACCGCGTCGCGGTCGGCGTCGAATTCTTCGGCATCCAGATGGCAATGCGTGTCGATCCACATCGCGCGCAGACCAAGCCGTTAGCATTCGGTCCGTCCGATCCTAACGCCTGTTGCGATTCGTGCCGCGACGTTATTTCAAGCGCATCCTGCCCAGCGTCGAGAAGGTGCGCGAAGTCAGGGCGCTGGCCATCTTCGGCGAAGCGCTGTTCCATCCCGCGCTGTGGCATCTGAACCGGCGCTCTGCCGCCGGCGCCGTGGCCGCCGGCCTGTTCTGCGGACTGATCCCGGGACCGCTGCAAATGCTGGGCGCCGGCATCGTGGCCGTGCTGTTCCGCGTCAATCTGCCGCTGGCGTTGGCCACCACCCTGTACACCAATCCGCTGACGATCGTGCCGCTGTATCTGATCGCCTATCAGTACGGCTCGCTCGTGCTGGGCGCGGCCGGCGCGCGCGAACCGCAGCCGCCGCCGGACTGGAAGTGGTCGCAGCTCGGTGCCTCGTTCGAGGCCTACGGGCAATGGATGCTGAGCCTGGGTGCGCCGCTGGCACTCGGCGTCTTCCTGCTCGCCTGCACGCTGGCGCTGACTGGCTATGTCGTGGTGCGGGTGCTATGGAGCGCCTACCTGCGCCACGCCTGGCACGCCCGCAAGCGCCGCCGGCGCGCGCCCGCCTGAGCGCGCCGTTCACGCGGGTGCGAGCCTGCCGTGCGCGAGCCGCAGCACGCGGTCGCAGCGCGCCGCCAGCTCCGGATCGTGGGTGACGATGACCACCGCCGTGCGGCGGCTGCGCGCGAGCCCCAGAAAAACGTCGAACACGCTGCGCGCGGTGTCGCGGTCCAGGTTGCCGGTCGGTTCGTCGGCCAGCACGCAGTCCGGTTGCGTAACGATGGCGCGCGCGATCGCGGTGCGCTGGCGTTCGCCGCCCGATAGCTCCGCCGGATGGTGCGGCAGGCGCTCGGCCAAACCCACCGCGGCCAGCGCCTGCGCCGCCGCCGCGCGCGCCTGCGCCAGCGGCTGGCGGCGGATCGCCAGCGGCATCGCCACGTTGTCGAGCGCGCTGAACTCCGGCAGCAGGTGATGGAACTGGTACACGAAACCGAGCCGTTCGTTGCGCAGCTTGCCGCGCTCGACGTCCGACAGCCGCGCCAGGTCGCGGCCGCCGATCGACACCGTGCCGGCGTCGAGCGAATCGAGCCCGCCCAGGCAGTGCAGCAGCGTGCTCTTGCCGGAGCCCGAGGCCCCGACGATCGCGACCACTTCGCCGCGGCAGACGGTCAGATCCGCGCCGCGCAGCACATCCACCGACAGCCCGCCCTCCCGATACGACTTGTACACGCCGCGTGCGGCCAGGATCTCACCGTCGGTCATTTCGTTCGTCAGTCGTAACGCAGCGCCTCGGCCGGCCGCAGGCGTGACGCACGCCAGCTCGGGTAAAGCGTCGCCGCCAGCGCCAGCAGCAGCGAGATCACGGTGATCGGCACCACGTCGGAGGCGCGCGGATCGGACGGCAGCGTGCTGATGAAATAGATGTCCTTCGGCAGGAACTGCATGCCGAACGCGCGTTCGATCAGCGGCACGATGACGTCCAGGTTGTTGGCGAGCGCCAGGCCCCCGCCCACCCCGAGCGCCGTGCCGATCACACCGATCAGCGCGCCCTGCACGATGAAGACCGCCATCACCGAGGCCGGGCTCGCGCCCAGCGTGCGCAGGATGGCGATGTCGGACTGCTTTTCCGTCACCGTCATCACCAGCGTCGACACGAGGTTGAAGGCGGCCACCGCGACGATCAGCGTCAGGATGATGAACATCATGCGCTTCTCGGTCTGCACGGCGGCGAACCAGGTGCGGTTCTGGCGCGACCAATCGCGCACCAGCAGTCCCGGTTCCAGCATGCCGGCCAGCTGCGCGGCCACGCGCGGGGCATCGTGCATGTCGGTCAGGCGCAAACGCACGCCGACCGGGCCGTCGAGGCGAAACAGCCGCTGCGCGTCGCCGATGTGGATCAGCGCCAGCGTGCTGTCGAACTCGAAGTGCCCCGATTCGAACGTCGCCACCACGCGGAACTGGCGCAGCCGCGGCACGACGCCAGCCGGCGTGACGTTGCCCTGCGGCGCGATCAGCGTCACCCGGTCGCCGACCGCCACGCCGAGCGCGCGCGCCAGCTCCAGCCCCAGGACCACCCCGAATTCGCCGTCGACGAGATCGTCCAGCCGCCCGCCTTGCAGGCGTGCGGTCACGTCCGAAACGCTCGGCTCGAGCTGCGGATCGATGCCGCGTACCAGCGCCCCCCGCACCGTCTCGCCGGCCGTGAACATCGCCTGTGCGCTCACGTACGGCGCGGCGGCCACCACCGCCGGATGCGCGCGCGCCTGTTGCGCCACGCGCTGCCAGTCGGTGAGCGTGCCGTCGTAGGAGAACACTTCCACATGCGCCAGCACCGACAGCATGCGGTCGCGCACTTCTTTCTGGAACCCATTCATCACCGACAGCACGATGATCAGCGCGGCCACGCCGAGCGCGATGCCGCCCATCGAGAT
>JAKANT010000253.1 GCA_021823635.1 Pseudomonadota bacterium | reverse complement strand
GACCAAGGCGCCGCGCTCGGTGCTGACGCTGCGCCCCGGCGTGCCGCCGGCGCTGGCGCGCATCGTCGACGACACGCTCGCGCCCGATCGGCCGGGCGGTCACCGCACCGCCGGCGACCTGCGCGACGCGCTGACGGCCTACCTTTGGTCCGAGCGCAAGACGCACGTCGCCCCGGCCACGATCGGCATCCCGCTGGCCGCGCCGCCACGCGAGCAAGCGACCGGGCCGGCCGGCGCCCAGATCCCGCCTTCGCCTTCGCGCGGGCCGGGCACGCAGCGCCCCGCGACCGCGCCAGCCTCGGTCGATGAGCCTGCACGCACGGCCACACTTGCGGAGGCAACGGCCCCGCAGGTGCGGGGCGCGGAGCCGTCGCTGGCGCAGGCCGGCGGCGACTTCGTGCGGCTCGCCTGGCGCCGCACCGTCGAGTGGTTCGCCGGGCATCGCAGCACGGTGGCGGCGGTCGCCGGGCTGATCGGCGCGGGCGTGGTCATCGGCGTGCTGCTGGCGCAGTTCGCAGGGCGTGGGCCGGCGCCAACGGCGGCCGTCGCAGAGGTTGCCGCCGCCAAGCCGCAACCGGCGTTCGGCATCGTGACGTTCGAGGTCTCGCCTTGGGGCGAGGTGCTCGTCGACAACAAACCGGTCGGGGTCGCACCGCCGCTCACCGAGCTGAAGCTGCCGGCCGGCCGGCATACGATCGAAATCCGGCACGGCGAGCTGCCGGCGGTGGCCGCGACGATCGACGTCGATCCGGCCAAACCGCTGCGCATCCGCCATCGCTTCCAACCATGAAGCCCGTGTCGCGTCGCCCGGCGGCCTTCGCCGCGCTGGCGGCGGCGCTTCTGAGCGCGTGCGAGACGACGCCGCCGCCCGCGCCGGCCACGGTGAGCATCGCCGCGTTGTATCAGCGCCCGGCCGAGCGCGCCCTGGTGACCGGGCTGCGCGAGTACGAGGACGGCCAGTTCGACCGCGCCGAGCAGTCGCTGCGCAGCGCGCTCGCGCTCGGTCTGCGCGACGCGCGCGACGTGGCGGTGGCGCACAAGTACCTGGCGTTCCTGGCCTGCGCGTTCAACCGCCTGGGGGAATGCGAGCAACAGTTTCGCGCCGCCTTTGCCGCCGATGCGTCGTTCGCGTTGAGCGACGCCGAGATCGGTCATCCGATCTGGGGGCCGGTGTACCGGCGGGTGGCGGCGGCGCGAAACGCCAAGCCGGCCGAGAGGGACCCGCGCCGCTAGCCGGCGCGGCCACCGGCAGCGGGCGCATCCGACTCAGAACCCGATACGCGGCTTGCGCGCGACGCGCTCCTCGGAGATGTCCTCCGCCAGCACTTCGTTGCGGCCGGCGATCTTGGCATTGCCGAAGGCGTTGAGCAGCACGCGCCGCATCTCGCGCGGTTTGAGCTTCGCCACGCGGTCGAGCGCGTCGGCCGCCAGCTCGGGCGGAAACAGCTTGCCCCAGCCGTGTTCGTCGCGCAGCTCGCGGTAGATGCCGGCGGCGATGCGGCGCGACCCTTCCGCGTCCGGCGCGTCGATCGTGTACACGTTCATCCGGTTCAGGATCGGCTCGGGGATCGCGCGCGCGTCGTTGGCGGTGGCCACCCACACCACGTCCGAGGCGTCGATCGGCACCTCGGCGAATTCGTCGATGAACTCCGCCGCGGTGTCGGCCTCGAGCAGCGTGTACAGGCTGCCGAGCGGATCGTATTGCTGGTCGCCGCCCGCCTTGTCGATCTCGTCGACCACGATCACCGGGTTGGCGTAGTCGCCGTAGACCAGCGCGTCGAAGACCTTGCCGGGTTTGGCGTTTTTCCACTGCGCCGAGGCGCCGGACAGGATCCAGCCCGCGGTGAGCGAACTCATGCCGATGAAGTTGTAGCCGGTGCCGAGCAGCTTCGCCAGCCGGCGCGCGAAGTGGGTCTTGCCGATGCCCGGGTCGCCGAGCAGCAGCATCGGTTCCAGATCCAGTGCATCGTCGCTTGCCAGCGACAGCACGAGCTGGCGACGGATGTCCTCCAGGGGTTCGGCGAAATTGGGCAGCTCCTCGATCAAGGTGTCGATGTCCGGCAGCGCCGAGGGTTTGATCGTGAAGCGCTGGCCGCCGGCCTTGATCATCTTCAGGTAGGTGGCCTTCAGGGCCTCGTTGGCGTTGGCGCCGAGCTCCTGCAGTTCGGCGAGCGCCTCTTCCACCCGCGAGACCTGGTACACGTCCTTGAAGCCGGCGATCGAAATGGGGGGCCGGGTCGGGGCGGGAACCATAGCCGTGGCGCTCATCGCTGACTCCGCGTATCGCTGATCACTCCTGCACGCGCATAGGTTGCATGATCGCAGTCGCCGGTTCAACCGGTGCGCCGAGAAGACATGCTAAAGGCCGGCCGCAGCACTCGCCGCTGCCGAGTGCCAAAGACCTGCACTACCGCAAAAAGTTTATCGCCGGCACGACGGGCCGGCGATTCGTACGCGCGCTTGGCCGACGCCGACCGTGCCCGGCCGGGCGCGCACGATCGGGCAAATGACGGCTCCGACGCGCGGCGGCGGCTCCCCGTGATCGCCCGGGTGCGTGTCCCGCGGCACCGCGAGAAGGCCGGGCCGAGGCCTTGCGCGCAGAACGGGGCGCCGCCGCACGCGCGCGGCGCGCTAGCGCGGTTGCTGCGCCATCCAGACCGCGGCTTCGACGCGGGAACGGAAGCCGAGCTTCTTCAGCACGTTTTTGACGTGCACCTTGACCGTGCCGTCGCTGATGGCGAGCTTTTGCGCAATGGCCTTGTTGCTCAACCCGTCGGCGAGCGCGCGCAGCACGTGCAGTTCGCGTTCGGTGAGCAGCGCCAGATCGCGCCCGGGAGCGCCGGCTGCGCGCGCCTCGTCGCGCAAGGCGCTCGCCAGGCGGGCGGCGAGCGCTTCGCCGATCACCGTCTCCCCGGCGAGCGCGGCGCGCACGCGCGCCAGCAATTGCTCCGGCTCCATGTCCTTGAGCAAGTACCCGTCGGCGCCGGCGCGCAGGGCGGCCATCAGGTCCTCCGCCGAGTCCGACACCGTCAGCATCACCACCCGCCGCGACGGATCCTCTGCCTTCAGTTCCGCCAAGACGCCGATGCCGCTGTCTCCCTTCAGGTTCAGATCGAGCAGGACCAAGTCCGGTTCGTGGCGCCGCGCCAGATCGAGCGCCTGCCGGCGGTCGCCGGCTTCCCCCACCACCGCGATGCTCGGCTCCATCGCCAGCAACTGCAACACGCCTTTGCGGAATAGCGGATGGTCATCGACCACCAGCACGCTGCAACGTTCGCTTTCTCCCATCGCGCTCACGCTCCAATCAAGGTCGCCGGCGCCGGCCGCCCCGCGCCCTCCGGCCCCTGCGGCGCAAAGCGCAGCGCCACCCGCGTGCCGCCGCCGGCGCGGGGGCCGATCTCGATGGCGGCACCGAGCGCGCGCGCCCGCTCGCGCATGATGGCGAGCCCGAAATGCTGCGGCGGCGAGGTCGCGTTGCCGATGCCGATGCCGTCGTCTTCGACGCTCGCTTCGACGGCGCCATCCCGCCCCGCGGTCACGCGCACCCAGCAATGGCGCGCGCGCGCGTGCTGTTCGACGTTGGCGAGCGCTTCGCGCACGATCTGCAGCAGGTGGATCTGTTCGTTGGCCGACAGCTCCACGCCCTGCAGTCCGTCGCGAAGTTCGACCGCCACGCCGCCGCGGGCGCGCAGCTCCTCGACGATCCGCGCCAGCCCGCCGTGCAGTCCGCGCCCGGTTAGTTGCAGGCGGAAGGTCGTCAGCAGCTCGCGCACCTGCCGGTAGGCGGTGGCCACGCCGACGCGCAGCTCGTCGACGACGGCGCGCGCCTGCGGCGACTCGACCAGGGCCGACAGCCGCGCGAGCTGGATCTTGGCGTACGACAGCGACTGCGCGATCGAATCGTGCAGTTCGCGCGCGATCGCCGAGCGCTCCTCCAGCAGCGCCAGGCGCCGGTGCTCCTCGCGGCTCTCGGCGGCCGCCAACGCGGTGGCGACCTGGCCGGCCACCGCCTGCGCCAGTTCGCGCTGCGCGGCGGCGAGCGTCTGCCCCGGCGCCAATTCGATCGACATCGAGCCGTACGCGCGGCCGCCGTCGACGAGCTCGATGCGGATCGGCAGTTCGCCCTGCTGGGCCGCCGCGGCCGTCCCACCGGCCGCGGCGCGCAGCGCG
>JAKANT010000252.1 GCA_021823635.1 Pseudomonadota bacterium | reverse complement strand
ACGAGCAAACCATCTACGGCGCAGACGTGCGCTGGCGGCCGACCGAACGGACCGTGCTGGAGGCGCTCGGCGAACGTCGTTTCTTCGGCACGGGGTGGCGGCTGCGCTTCGATCACCGCATGCCGAGGCTCGCCTGGAGCCTGGCCGCGGGCCGCGATGTGGCGACCTTTCCGCAGGCGTTCCTGACGCTGCCGCCGACCGATAATGTCGCCACACTGCTCAACGCCGCGTTCACGACGCGCTTCCCGGACGAAGCCGAGCGCAATCGGGTGGTCGCTGATCTGATCGCGCGTCAGGGCCTGCCCGCTTCGCTGGCCACCGAGACGACGCTCTTTTCGCAACGGGCGAGCATCCTGACCTCGCGCACTGCGACGGTCGTCTTGCTCGGGGTGCGCAACTCGCTCGCGCTGTCGGCTTTCGCCAGCAAGCGGGAGGAACTGCCCGACTCGATCTTCGCTCTGGTGCCGACGGGCGCGGGCAACGTCAAGCAGCAGGGCGCTTCGCTGACTTTGAGTCATCAGTTGACGCCGCTCGCGGCCGTGAATGTAACGGCGGCGCATACGCGCGTGCAGGGCATCGGCGTCGACGAGGGGCCGGAATCCGAGCAGACATCGGCGCGTTTTCAGTTGACGCGGCAACTGGGTCCGCGCAGCAGCGGGTACGTTGGCGCACGACGGCAACGGTTCAAATCGAACGAAGTGGTCGGCGTGGCGCGCGACGCGCGCGAATCGGCGGCGTTCGTCGGCCTTTCGCATCGTTTCTAGGCGGTGGCATGTACGAAACTTTCTACGGGCTGACCGGCAAGCCGTTCCAGTTGAACCCGGACCCGGCGTTCTTCTTCGGCAGCAAGGGTCACTCGAGCGCCTATTCGTACCTGAAGTACGGCGTATTCCAGGGCGAAGGCTTCATCGTCATCACCGGCGAGATCGGCGCCGGCAAGACGACGTTGGTGCGCACGCTGTTGGCCGAACTCGATCCGCGCAAAGTCGTCGCCGTGCAACTGGTCAGTACGCAATTGGACGCCGACGATCTGCTGCGCTCGGTCGCTACCGCATTCGGGCTGCCGGTCAAGGGCGCGGACAAGGCGCAGCTGCTGCACACACTGGAAGCTTTTTTGACGTCGCTAGTGACCGAGAACAAGCGCGCGCTGCTGGTGGTAGACGAGGCGCAAAACCTGACGCCGCGGGCGATGGAAGAGCTGCGAATGCTTTCGAACTTCCAGCTCGGCGACCGCGCGCTGCTGCAAAGCTTCCTGGTCGGCCAGCCTGAGTTGCGCAACCTGCTGCGCGAGCCGTACATGCAGCAGTTGCGACAACGCGTGATTGCGTCGTACCACCTCGGCCCGATGGACCGTGACGAGACACGCGCCTACATCGAGCATCGGTTGCAACGCGTCGGCTGGAAGAACGACCCCGAGTTCGAGGCGGCTGCCTTCGATGCGATCTATGCCGCCACCGGCGGCGTGCCCCGCAGGATCAACACGTTGTGTAACCGATTGCTGCTCGCCGGCTATCTGGGCGAGAAGCACCGTATCACGCGTGCCGATGCCGACCTGGTCGCGGGCGAGATCCGCGACGAGGTCGGCGTGGACGTTCCGCTGGTGGCCGATGCCGCGCAGGCGCTGCAGGAAATCGGGCGCAACGAGGCGGTCGTGCGGCCGTTTGCGGTGTCGTCGATCAATGCACGGCTGGACCGCTTGGAAAAGGCGATCAACCAGGTGCTCGAGCTGCTGCGCACGCTGGTCGGGCCGGAGCGGCGGTCGACGAAATCGGGCCGTCAGGCGAGGAACGGATGAAGCCCCGCGAGGCGATCATCGGCCCCGTGTTGTGCGTGGTCGGCGCGCGGCCCAACTATATGAAGATGGCGCCGCTGCTGCGCGCGTTCGCCGCCGAGCCGTCGATGCCGCGCGCGGTGTTGGTGCACACCGGCCAGCACTACGACTACGCGCTGAACGACCGTCTTTTCATCGACCTACAGCTGCCCTCGCCCGACATCAATCTCGAAGTCGGGTCCGGCACGCACGCAGTGCAGACGGCGGAGGTAATGAAGCGCTTCGAGCCGGTCGTCGATGATCTGAAGCCGTCTGCCGTGCTGGTGGTCGGCGACGTGAATTCGACGCTGGCGTGCAGTCTGGTCGCAGCGAAGAAGTCGGTCGCGGTGATCCACGTCGAGGCCGGCTTGCGCAGTTTCGACCGCGCGATGCCGGAAGAGATCAACCGCGTGCTGACCGACCAGATCGCCGATCTGCTGTATACGACCGAGCGCTCCGCGCACGACAACCTGGCGCGGGAAGGCATCGCCGCCGAACGCGTCGTCTTCGTCGGCAATCTGATGATCGATTCGCTGCACGCGGCGCTGCCGAAGGCCGTGGCACCGGAGGAGACGGTGCGGCGCGCAGGCGCCGACCCCGCCGTGTTGCGCGATCCGAAGGGCTTCGGTGTCGTCACTTTGCACCGGCCGTCGAACGTCGATGACCCGGCGACGCTGCGCGAAGTCCTCGGCATTCTGGGCGAAGTCGCGCAACGGCTGCCGCTGGTGTGGCCGATCCATCCGCGCACGCGCGCCAACATCGAGCGCAACGGTCTGGGGCATCTGCTCGGCAACCCGCGGCTGATCTGTCTGCCGCCGCAGGGCTACCTCGAGATGGTGGGCCTGATGAGCCGCGCCGCACTTGCCCTGACCGATTCGGGCGGTGTGCAGGAAGAGACGACCGCGCTCGGCGTGCCGTGCCTAACGATGCGTGCCAACACGGAGCGGCCGATCACGATCGAGCAGGGCACCAACACGCTGGTCGGGCGCGAGCGGACCAGGATCCTGGCTTGCGTGGACGAGATCCTCGCCGGCGGCGGAAAGCGCGGCCGTGTGCCCGAGCTCTGGGATGGACGCACGGCGGGTCGCATCGCCTCGCATCTCGGTGCCTGGCTGCACACGCGGGCGGGGGTGGCGGCATGAACGCGCCGGAGAAACTGGCCGGGGTGGTCAACGCGCTGACGATCGACGTCGAAGACTACTTTCAGGTGTGGGCGCTATCGCCGCACATCGCGCGATCGCGCTGGGACGAGATGCCGTGCCGCGTCGAGCGCAACGTCGAGCGGCTGCTGCAGTTGCTGGAGAAACACCACGCCCGTGCGACGTTTTTCACGCTCGGGTGGATCGCCGAGCGTTACCCGGGTGTCGTGCGCAGCATCGTCGCCGCCGGCCATGAACTGGCCAGCCACGGCTACGCGCATCTGCGTGCCAGCGAGCAGACCCCGGCGGAGTTCAGCGCCGACATCACGCGCGCGAAGGCCGTGCTCGAAGACATCGCCGGCATGCCGGTGTACGGGTACCGGGCGCCGAGCTTTTCGATCGGCAAGGGCAACCTCTGGGCGTTCGATGCGATCGCGGCTGCCGGCTATCGGTACAGCTCGAGCGTCTATCCGGTGCGGCACGATCACTACGGAATGCCGGACGCGCCGCGCTTTCCGCATCGCCTCGCCAATGGGCTGATCGAGATCCCGGTCACGACGGCGCAGCTGTGGGGGCGCAACGTGCCCGCGGGCGGGGGCGGCTATTTCCGCTTGATGCCGTATCGCGTGTCGCGCTGGCTGATCCGGCAGGTCAACGTCAACGACCGCCGGCCGGCGATCTTCTACATGCATCCCTGGGAGATCGACCCGGAGCAGCCGCGCATTCCCGGTGTCGGTGTGAAGACCCGGTTCCGCCATTACGTCAATCTTCACCGCACGGAGGCCCGGCTGGCGCAACTTTTGGCGGACTTCCGCTGGGACACCGTGCGGCGCGCGTTCGCACTGGACGATGAAGCCCCTTGATGCGCCGTTGAACGCTCCGCTCGCTCTCTCGGTGCGCAGCTACTGCGACGCCGACCGCGAGCGGTGGGAAGCTTTCGTCGCCGGCTGTCCGGCGGCGACGTTTTTCCACCGCATCGGTTGGAAAGACATCAACGAGCGTGTCCTGCGTCACCGAACGCATTACCTGCTGGCCGAGCGCGCGGGCCGCATCGTCGGTGTGCTGCCGCTGGTGGAGGTAAAGAGCCTTCTGTTCGGCCACGCGCTCGTGTCGGCGCCGTTCGCTGCCCACTGCGGTGTGGCCGCGGAGGACGATCAGGCGGCCGCGGCGCTGCGCGACGCCGCCGTGTGGACCGCGCGCGGGCTGGGCGTGACGCATCTGGAGCTTCGCAA
>JAKANT010000251.1 GCA_021823635.1 Pseudomonadota bacterium | reverse complement strand
GGTGCTGCTGCCGATCATCGAAATAAACCAACTGGCGCGGTAGGAACCGCCGCCACCCGCGCACGAACCCCGATGGACCGCGCCGATTTGCCCGCCGACGTGCGCGCTGCGCTCGCGCCCACCGGCACGCTGCGCGCGGCGATCAATCTCGGCAACGCCGTGCTCGCCGGCCGCGATCCCGCGAGCGGCGAGCCGCGCGGTGTCTCGGTCGATCTGGCGCAGGCGCTGGCGCGCCGATTGGGCGTGCCGCTTGCGCTCGCGGTGGTCGAGACCGCGCAGGCGTCGGTCGAGGCGGTCGCCGCGCAGCGCGCGGACATCGGCTTCTTCGCGATCGACCCGAAGCGCGGCACCGACATCGCGTTCACCGCTCCGTACCTGCTGATCGAAGGCTGCTACCTGGTGCGCACGGACTCGCCGCTTTCGGCCAACGAAGAGGTCGATCGGCCCGGCCGGCGCGTCGTCGTCGGCAAGGGCAGCGCCTACGACCTGTTCCTGTCGCGCACGTTGGTGCACGCCACGATCGAACGGGCGCCGAGTTCGCAGGCGGTGGTCGAGCAGTTCCTCGCGGGTGGCGCCGACGTCGCCGCCGGTGTGCGCCAGCAGCTCGAGGCGGACGCGCGCCGCGCCGGCGGCCTGCGCCTGCTGCCCGGCCGCTTCATGCTGATCGAGCAGGCGATGGGTCTGCCGAAGGCGCGCGGCGAGGCGGCGCGGCTTGCGCTCGCCGCCTTCGTCGAGGAAATGAAAGCGAGCGGCTTCGTCGCGCAGGCGCTGGCGCGGCACGGCATCGACGGCGTGTCGGTCGCGCCGGCCGCGGGCGATTGAGCGCCTGCACCGCCTCTGCGCGCGCGGCTTCGGCCGTTGTGCGCTGAGCGTCCCGACAGCCGCCGCCGCCGCGGCCGTCGCGCCATGCACGGCACGGCGGGGCAGGAGTGGCCTTCTGCCGCCGGGGTCTTTTCGCGTGACACGCGCAGCGCCCGCATCCACGCGCGCGGCCGCCCCGTATAAGCGCTGTCGCTCCGAGCGACCGATCCTTTCTCCACTCACGATGGGAGACACCATGCAAACCACCGTATCGCGCCGCGGCTTCGTCGCCGGCGGTGCCACCCTTTCCGCCGGCGCGATCGCGCTGCTGGCCGGCGTACCGATGCGCGCCCACGCCAACCCGGCTGCCGACGTCAAGATACTGAACACCGCTCTGGCGCTCGAGCACGAGGCGATCAACGCCTATCAGCTCGGCGCCGCGAGCGGACTGCTGCAAAAACCGGTGCTGGAGGTGGCGGTGAAGTTCCAGGCCGATCACAAGGCGCACCGCGACGCGCTGGCCTCCACCATCACCAAGCTCGGCGGCACGCCGGTGGCGGAGAAGAAGCTGGACGAATACGCGAAGGCGTTGCGCGCCGACACGCTGAAGTCGCAGAACGACGTGCTGGAACTCGCGGCGCGCCTGGAGCTGGGGGCGACCAACGCCTATCTGGGCGTGATCCCGTCGTTCGCCGACAAGCAACTGGCCAAGGTGGCGGCGCGGCTGGCCGCCGACGAGACGATGCACTGGGCCATTCTCGCCAACGCGCTCGGCAAACCGCTGCCGGGCGCGCTCTCGTTCGGCGCATGAAGGCGCACGCCAGCGCGTGCCTGGCGCTTGCGCTCGCGGCGGCCGGCGCCGCCGCGGGGGATGCACATCGCGGTGCGCGCCTGTACGAGGCGCGCTGCGGCGGCTGCCACGGCGTGGACGAGCATCGCGTCGGCCCCAAGCACCGAGGCGTGTTCGGCCGCCGCGCCGGCAGCGCGGCAGGCTTCGCCTATTCGCCGGCGCTCGCGGCGAGCACTCTGGTGTGGAACGAAACGACGCTCGCGCGCTGGCTCGCCGATCCCGAAGCGACCATTCCCGGGCAGGCGATGGGCTATCGCGTCGATGACGCGCGCGACCGCGCCGACCTGATCGCCTATCTGCGCGGCCTCTGAGCGCCGCGCCCGGCTGCGGCAGGGCCGCGCGACGGCGCAAGCAGAAAAGCACGCTACCGCAGCGGCCGAGAAGGCGGCGTTGCTCGCAGTGCCGCCGCGCACCCGAGTCTTCGACGGCGCGCCGCGTAACATCGCGGCATGCTGCGTACCTCGCTCGATTCGCTGCCGCCTTCGCGCATCCGCGAAGTGGCCAATGCGGCGCTCGGCCGCGAAGATCTCGTCAAGTTCTGGTTCGGCGAAGGCGACCTGCCCACACCCGCGTTCATCCGCGAGGCCGCCAAGCGCGCGCTGGATGCCGGCGACACGTTCTACAACCACAACCTCGGCTTGCAGGAGCTGCGCGAGGAAATCGCGCGCTACGCGTCGCGCCTGCACGATGTGACCATCGAGCCCGAGCGCGTGGCGGTGACGAGCGCCGGCGTCAATGCGCTGTCGCTCATTGCGCAGGCGTTGCTCGATCCGGGCGACCGGGTGGCGATCGTCACGCCCGTATGGCCGAACGTGACGTCGATTCCGCGCATCCTCGGCGCCGAGGTCGTGCGCGTGCCCCTTTCCGCGCACGGCGGGCGCTGGTCGCTCGACCTCGACCGGCTGCTGGACGCCGCGCGCGGCGCGCGCGCGGTGATCGTCAATTCGCCGAACAACCCCACCGGCTGGACGATGCCGCAGCCGCAATGGGACGCGCTCGCCGCCTTCTGCCGCCGCCACGGCATCTGGCTGGTCGCCGACGACGCCTACGAGCGCCTGGTGTACGACGGCGCGCCGCACGCGCCCGGCGTGCTGGCGCAGGTCGATGCCGACGAGCGCTTCATCAGCGCCAACACGTTTTCCAAGGCGTGGTCGATGACCGGCTGGCGGCTCGGCTGGCTGATCGCGCCGCGCGGCTTCGTCGCGCAACTCGCGAAGCTGATCGAGTTCAACACCTCGTGCGCGCCGCCGTTCGTGCAACGCGCCGGCATCGTCGCGCTGCGCGACGGCGAACCGCTGGTGCGCGAGACGGTGGCGCGCCTTGCGCGCGCGCGCGATCTGCTGGCGCTGCGCCTGTCGGCGCTGCCGGGCGTGGAAGCGGCCGCGCCGCCCGGCGCGATGTACCTGTTTTTCCGCATCCCCGGCGCGAGCGACGATTCGCTCGCCTTCGCCAAGGAACTGGTCACGCGCGTCGGGCTCGGGTTGGCGCCAGGCATCGCGTTCGGACCCGAAGGCGAAGGCTATTTGCGCTGGTGTTTCGCCGCCACCGAAGCGCTGATCGAAGAGGGCGTGCGGCGCCTGCAAGCCTTTCTGCGGAGTGCGCGATGAACGAACCGACGATCACGAACACCGAACCTGCGCCATCGCTGATCAACGTCGTCCACGTCGTGTACGGGCTGCATGCGCTGAGCCTGGTCATCGGCGCGTTCGGCGCGGCGACCGTCATCGGCGCCTTTCTGTTCGGCTGGCCGTCGATCGTCGCCGTGATATTGAACTACGTGAAGCGCGCCGACGCGCGCGGCACCTGGCTCGAGTCGCACTTCCGTTGGCAGATCCGCACGTTCTGGTTCGCGGCGGCCTGGGCCTTCGTCGTCGGCGTCGTCTCGGCGCTGCTGGCGATCGTGGTGATCGGTTTCGCCACCTGGGTGGTCGGATTGATCGCGCTCGGCATTTGGGCGATCTACCGCATCGCGCGCGGCTGGCTGCGCTTGCTCGAGCGGCAGCCGATGCCTATCTGAGGATGGCGTTGCGGCACAGGATTGAGGGCTGCACAGGCGCAGAGTAAGCTTTTCGGCCGTCTTTCCGACGCTTGCCGGCCGCGCTCACGAGGCGCAGCCGGCCGCCCGGCTGGCCGTCGACGCGACGTGCCCGCCGCGCTTCCAAGAACACGATTTTTGGAGTCCTGCCGCATGAACGCCCCTCTGCCCGACGCCGTTCGCCAAGCGCTGGCGGACGTCACCCTTGACGACAAGTGGACGCTGGAGCGCGGCCGCGCCTACATGAGCGGCACGCAGGCGCTGATCCGGCTGTTGATGTTGCAGCGGCAGCGCGACCTGCTGAACGGCCTGAATACGGGGGGCTTTCTGACCGGGTACCGCGGCTCGCCGCTCGGCGGCATCGACCAGACCGCGTGGCGCGCGCGCAAGTACCTCGAGCAGCAGCACATCCGGTTCCAGCCCGGCGTCAACGAAGACCTCGCCGCCACCAGCGTCTGGGGCACGCAGCAGGTCAACCTGTTTCCCGGCGCCAAATACGACGGCGTGTTCGCGATGTGGTACGGCAAGGGT